>NZ_JACHTR010000005.1:0-83891 GCF_020135975.1 Campylobacter sp. W0014
CTTCTTGATTTTTATAATTTTTAAAATCAATTTTTCTAAAAAATAATAATCTTTCAATAACACACCAAAGTGCTATAAAAGCCATTATTCCTAAAATTAAAAAAATAATTAAATCAATATAATCTCTTAAAAATTCCATTATATAAATCCCATTAAATATTTGTTAAAACCGCACGATTATACTACAAGAAAAATAAAACTATAATTAATAGTAATTATCATAATTTTTAAAAATTTCTACCCTAAAAAATGAATTTTTTAAGATATAATAAATTTTAAATAATGAATTCCAAGGAAAAAAGTATGCAACAAAACCATAATTTTACTTCTTTTGTGCTTTTAAGTGATGATGAATTTGACTTTTTAAAATTGCAAAATTTGCTTAAAAATGAATTTGATATTTTGATTCCAGATGAGAATTTTAATCAAGATGGTGTTATTTTTTATCACAAAAATATGCTTGTGACTCTAAGTTTGATTAAAAATCCTATACCTAATGAAGAAGCTGAGTATTATGCGAATTTTAATTTTATCTGGAAAGATGCTTTAAAAGAGACAAAAAAGCACAAAGCCCATCTTTTGGTTGCTGTACTAAGTCAAAGTGAAAGTAAACTTGAGCAAGCTAAACTTTTCACTCAAGTTTCATCCGCATGTTTGCAAGATAAAAATGCTTTAGGATTTTATACCGGTGGGGTTGTTTTAGAGCCTAAATTTTATATAGAAAATGCCAATATGCTAAAAGAAAATCGTTTGCCAGTTTATAATTGGGTTTATGTAAGTGTATATCCTTGCGAAAATGGTGTTAATGCTTATACTTATGGGCTAAGAAATTTTGACCGTTTAGAATTTGAAGTTTGTGAAAGTAAAATGGATGAAAAGGAATTGTTTTTTTCTTTATATGATATTATTTTACATATTTTAACTTATGATATCGAATTAAAAGATTTAGACACTTTGAAATTTGAAGATGGAAAAAATATTAATTTTTCAAAAAGTAAAGGAGTGAGTGTTGAAGGAGATAGTCTAAAAATAAATTTTTAGATTTCACATTAACTTCACAAAAATTAGATTTAATTCTCGCAACCAAAACAAAAAAGGAGAAAAAATGAAAATAAAATTAGGTTTAGCGGCTTTATTAGGAGCTACAGTGCTTTTAGCTAAAGATATTATTGTTCCTGCTAATACTCTTCCAAAAAATGCGCAAGAATTTATTAATACAAATTTTAAAAATGCTCAAATTGCTTTAGTTAAAAAAGATATTGATTCTTTTGATGTAACTTTAAATAATGGAACAGAGATAGACTTTATGATCAATGGGGAATGGAAAGAAGTGGATGGAAAATATCAAGCATTACCTAACAGTATTTTGCCAAACATTATGCCTAAGATAAGCACTTCTTCAAACGCACAAATTCTAGAGGTGAGTAAAGAAGTGAATGGATATAAATTTGAATTAAATAATTATATGAAAATATATACAGATGCTCAAGGTAACATCTTAGGGCAAAAAATGGATCATTAATTGTAAAGTGTTAAAAAATAATTAAAATATTTGAAAAAATTCAAATATTTTAATTAAAACTGAAAGAATATTTCTATACTTTGATAACATCTTCTAAATTCTTATTATTTTATTAATTTTTAATTAATAAAATGTTTTATAAAAATTTAATTATATAATAAAAGTATCTTTAATATTTACAAAAATCTGATATAATGGCCTAATTATTTTATCGTTAAAAAGGAAAATACAGATGAATACTTCTAACAATAAATGGACTAGCCACGATATAAGGTGGGTGTTATCTCTTTTTGGAACAGCAATTGGTGCAGGTGTGCTTTTGCTACCTATAAGTGCAGGACTTGGTGGATTGATTCCTTTACTAGTTATACTTGTTTTAGCTTTTCCTATGACTTATTTGGCTCATAGAAATTTATGTCGTTTTGTTCTTTCAAGTTCCAATCCAAAAGATGATATTACTTTTGTTGTACAAAGTTATTTTGGTAAAGGCGGTGGATTTTTAATTACTGTGTTGTATTTTTTTGCTATTTTACCTATTTTGCTTGTTTATAGTGCAAATCTTACAACAACTTTGATTGAATTTTTAATCAACCAGTTTCATTATGATGCAGCAACACTTCACGGAGCTCGTATATGGATAAGCTTTTTGATCGTAGGCGCTTTAGTTCTTGTTTCAATTTTTGGCGAAGGTGTAGTTACTAGAGCTATGAGTTTTCTTGTTTTCCCTTTTATTATATTTTTGTTTATCCTTTCATTGCTTTTAATTCCTCAATGGAATACAGCTTTATTTACAAATATAGATTTTTCGGTATTTCAAACAAGTAATTTTTGGGTGACTTTATGGCTTGTAATTCCTGTCATGGTATTTAGTTTTAATCACTCTCCGATTATTTCATCTTTGGCATGTTTTTGTAAAAAAGAGTATGGTGACAATGCAGAGTTTCGTGCTAGAAGAATTATTTCTTCAGCTGTGGTTTTAATGGTTTTTGTGGTTATGTTTTTTATTTTTTCTTGCGCCTTGACTTTTACTCCTGAAGAATTTGCTTCTGCAAAAGCTCAAAATGTTAATATTTTAACTTTTATTGCAAATAAATTCCCTCAAGTAGCTGTTTTAACTTATGTTGGGCCTATTGTTGCTCTTGTTGCGATCAGTAAAAGTTTCTTAGGACATTATCTTGGTTCCCAAGAAGGTTTAAATGGTATTTTATATAAAGCAAGTAATGGAAAAATTCAAGGTAAATTAGCTCAAACTTTAACAGCAATTATCACTTTTGTTATTGCTTGGTATGTAGCTTATGAAAATCCAAGTGTTATAGGTATTATCGAGACTATAGGTGGTCCAGTTTTAGCAATTTTACTTTTCTTGATGCCAATTTATTGTATTTATCGTTTTGATATTTTGGCAAAATTCCGCAGTAAAGGTTTAGATATTTTTATTGCTATTATGGGAATAGTAGCTATTTCAGCTGTTGTGCATAATCTTATTTTAGAATATTTTGTAAAGTAGTATATAATGAGTAATTTAAGTATTTTTAAAATAGGTGTAGGTCCTTCATCTTCGCATACCTTAGGACCTATGCTTGCTGGAAATTTATTTTGCAAAAAGATTGCGAAAAGACTTGATGAAATAACTAAAATTCAAGTTACTCTTTATGGTTCTTTGTCTTTAACTGGCAAAGGACACTTAAGTGATAAGGCTGTAATTTGGGGCTTAAATGGTTTAGAAGCTAAAAATTTAAGTGCCTCTATACAAGAAGAAGCCAATAAAAACGCTTTAGAAAAAGGTAAAATCAATCTATGTGGAGAAAAAGAATTAAATTTTAATTATGAAAGAGATTTGATTTTTTCTAAAGATTTTTTACCTTTGCATGAAAATGGAATGCAAATTAAAGCTTTTAATGAAAAAGATGAACTTATCGATGAAGAAACCTATTATTCTGTAGGCGGTGGTTTTGTTTTAACTGCTGCAGAATTAGAAAAAAGAAATAAAAATTTAGGTCAAAACTTATCAAGCAAAAATGAAATCGAACTCAATAGCGCTAAAGAAGTTCTTGAATTTTGCGAGAAAAATAATTGGAATTTAGCAGAGCTTTCTTATCAATACGAATTGCAATTTCATACAAAAGAAGAGATTAGGTCTTATTGCCTTGAAATTTGGGAAGTGATGCAAGAAGTTTATTATAATGGAATTCATCCTACCGAAGAGTATTTACCTGGGAAGCTTAATCTAAAACGCAGAGCCAAAGGCTTACACGAGCGTATTTCTATGACGACTGATCCTATGGGAATGATTGATTTTATTTCATTATATGCGCTAGCAGTCGCAGAGGAAAATGCAAGTGGTGCTAGAGTAGTTACAGCTCCTACAAATGGAGCTTGTGCAGTTGTTCCTGCTGTCATGCTTTATCTTAAAAATCACACTGTAGGTTTTAATGATGAACAGGCCATAAATTTCTTATTAGCGGCCATGTTAATTGGTTCATTATATAAGAAAAATGCAAGTATTAGTGGAGCTGAAGCTGGATGTCAAGCTGAAATTGGTAGTGCAAGTTCTATGGCTGCTGCCGCAATGGCTACAGTTTTGGGTGCTAATGCCTTTAAAGCTTGCAATGCTGCTGAAGTAGCAATGGAGCATCATTTAGGTTTAACTTGCGATCCTGTTGCAGGACTTGTTCAAATTCCTTGTATTGAAAGAAATGCTTTTGGAGCGATTAAAGCTATCAGTGCAGCAAGAATGGCTATGACTCGACAATCAACCCCTAAAGTTACTCTTGATGAAGTGATAGAAACAATGTATGAAACCGGTAAAGATATGAATTATAAATACAAAGAAACTTCTTTAGGTGGTCTTGCTACGAATTTAAAAACTGTATGTTAAAGCATTATGCTTTAACATTTTTTCTTTTTTTTTAAAAATTCTATTATTTCTTTTTTTGAAAATTTTTTTAATAAATTGATATGTTTAAAAAGTAGATTAGTACTAATGGAACTTGCGATTAATACTATAATACATAAGATTAGAAAGAGCAAATCAGTTATGTTAAATTGTATTAAAAATAAGCTAGCAAAAAATAAACCTCCAAAAAATAAAAAAGATAAAAGCAAACTTTGCTTTGTTTGAATTTCGCCAAGATTGTCTGAATTTTGGGTTAAATTTTTAAAAAATATGATTTTTCTACCAATATTTAAAATAAGAATTTCATCATTTTCTTTAAAAACTTGCTCTTTTATTCCTTGATAGATAAAAGTTTCTCCATTTGGGTTAAGTTCATCTTTGTAAGATTTTAAAATATAATCTTTTAAAATAATATTTTTAATATCACTTTTCTTTTCAATTTTAAAGAAATTAAAATCATAATCTATACGAAAAATTTTATTCAGATTCATAAATGCCATAGGTATCATTTCCTAAAAAATTTTTATAAAGAGGTTTTAAATTTAAAGGTATTGTAACATTTTTTTGATCATTTAAAATGGAACTTTGAAAAATTAAAAATAAATCCATTTCATTTTTAAAACTTTTTAAAAAATTTTCTCCTCCTTCATACATTAAAAATCTAGCTTTTTCTGAAATTTGAGTATAAATTTGGCGATTTGGAATTTGAAATAAAGGAATATTGTGATCAAAATTTTCTAATTTTTCATGGCTTAAAATACAAAGATCGGGCGCATTTCCTTGACAAAGTCTTGCGTCTAAAGTTGGTTTATCCTTTCTTATGGTTTGACCACCTACCACTAAAAGATCAATGATTGAACGAATTTTATGAGCATAAGTTCTACTTAATTCATTGCTAACGATTTTTCCTAAAGCTGATCCATTCATAGAAAGGGCCAATTTGAAAAGTTTAAATTGTCCTTTTTGCCATTTTAAAAAAGGTTTTAAAAGATCTTTTCCTTCTTTTTCGAGTATGCCAAATTCTACCCCTATGCCTTGTTTTCTTAAAAAATCTCCTCCGCCTTTTGCGATATCATTTTCATCTTTAACACTGATAAAAATTTTTTTAAAACCAAGTTCGCTAAAAAGCTTTGCACAAGGAGGAGTTTTTCCTTGATGAGAGCAAGGTTCTAAGGTGACAAAAGCAATAGCTCCTTTAAATACATTTTGATGATTTTTGCAAATAAAATCATGCAAGGCATTAGCTTCTTTAGGCATTGAAATTTCAGGCTTTAGTCTTTTAAAAGCATGAGCAATTGCATTAAGTTCTGCATGCGCCAAACCTGCTTTTTCATGTGCTTTTATGGCTAATATTTTTTCATTTTTGTCTAAAATCACACAGCCTACTGCAGGATTAGGGTAGGTTAAAAATTGATATTTCCAAGCCTCATTTAAGGCTAATTGCATGTAAAATTCTTTCATTGCTTCCATTAAAATTCTTTTTAGGAGATTATATAATATTATTATGTTTTTGTATAGAGTATTTAAAAAGTTAGTGGCCGGGAGAAAGGGATTCGAACCCCTGGAGGTGTTACCCTCAACGGTTTTCAAGACCGCCGCTTTCGACCACTCAGCCATCTCCCGATTATAATTTTGTGCCTTTTTTGGAGGCGACATCCGGATTCGAACCGGAGATCAAGGCTTTGCAGGCCCATGCCTTACCGCTTGGCTATGTCGCCCTGATAAATTTAGAAAGTGGTGCCCGAGGCCGGACTTGAACCGGCACGGAAGAAAAATTCCGAGGGATTTTAAGTCCCTTGTGTCTACCAATTCCACCACCCGGGCGGGTGATATGGAGCGGGAAACGAGATTCGAACTCGCGACCCCAACCTTGGCAAGGTTGTGCTCTACCCCTGAGCTATTCCCGCAAAGTTTAAAGATGAAATTCTAGCAAAATAAACTTAAAATGAGTTTATTTTGCTATTTACATATAAATGATGCTGAAGCGCTTAAGCCTTGCTCTGTATTTTTAACAACCGGCAGGGATAATTGCATATCATTGGATTTTGCAGCAAAAAATCTTGGTGATATATTTGCATTTAAATTTGTATCTAAGGTTTTTAATGTGCAAGTTTTATTTAAATCTTTAGAATAAATTACCTCATAAGAATAAGCTTTTTGCAAAAGTTGACTATAAAGTTTTTCTTTATTTTCTTGTAAAAGTTTTTTTGAAAATTTAGGTTCTAATGAAGGTATAGAAACTCCCACAAACGAACTTTTATTAACTATAGCATTTAAATCATTTAAAAAATGATTGAAATTTTCAAGATCATTTTCTTTAATAATGCATTCTAAATTTGCATTTAATTTTTGTCCTTTTATGGTTTGTATACCATCTTTATAAGAAAAATTAGGCTCTAAAGAAAAGCTTCCTCCGCTGCAAAAATTATCTTTTTGAGTACGTTGTATGATTTGATTGAAAGTATCTGCAATTTGTTTTTTTTCATTATCGCTTAAAGTGATTTTACTATCAAGATTTTCATTAGCCCAAAAATTAATATTTGTATAGAACTCATCAGGTTTTAAATGAGTGCTAATTTCTATATTTCTTGAAAAATTTAAAGCTTGATTTGAATGTTTTTTCTCTAAAAATTCAACATTAAAAATCACTCCAGCCACAAAAA
Source organism: Campylobacter sp. W0014 (assembly GCF_020135975.1). Taxonomy (NCBI): domain Bacteria; kingdom Pseudomonadati; phylum Campylobacterota; class Epsilonproteobacteria; order Campylobacterales; family Campylobacteraceae; genus Campylobacter; species Campylobacter sp. W0014. Next base: position 7,082 of record NZ_JACHTR010000005.1, read on the forward strand.
GCAAAAGACATAAAAATCCTACACCTAAACCTTTAAAAAAAGCCAACATATTCCCCCCCCCTTTTTTTTAAAGAATCGATTTTGTTTATTTTATCAAAAAAATCTAAAATTTTTTGATATACTTTGATTTATGCAAAAACAAACCGTTGATAAACTTCAAAAAAAATTACTTCTTTGGTACGAAGATAAAGGGCGAAAAGATCTACCTTGGCGGAATTTACAAAGTACTCGTTGTGATAATAGATTAAAACAAATTGATAGAGCTTACGGGGTTTATATCAGTGAAATTATGCTTCAGCAAACTCAGGTGAAATCCGTTTTAGAAAGATTTTATTTTCCATTTCTGCAAAAATTTCCTACCTTACAAAGTTTAGCTAGTGCCAATGAAGACGAGCTTTTAAAAGCTTGGCAAGGGCTTGGTTATTACACTCGAGCTAGAAATTTAAAAAAAGCAGCTTTAGAATGTATGGAGAAATTTGGCGGTGTTTTACCTAAAGAGCCTGAGAAATTAAAAAGCTTAAGCGGTATAGGTGCTTATACAGCAGGTGCAATTGCTTGTTTTGCTTATGATCAAAAGGTAGCTTTTGTTGATGGTAATATACGCCGTGTGCTTTCTCGCCTTTTTACTTTAAAAAATGCGAATATGAAAGAACTTGAATTAAAAGCATATAAAATTTTAAATTTAAATGATGCTTTTAATCACAATCAAGCTTTGCTTGATATAGGTGCCCTGATTTGTTTGCCAAAAAATCCAAAATGTGGAATTTGCCCTTTGTATGATTTTTGCAAAGCTAAATTTAACCCACATTCTTATCCAGAAAATAAGAAAATTGTTTATGAAAAATTAAATTTAGCTCTTGTTTTTTATATTTATAAAGATCAAATTGCTGTTGAAAAAAGTCAAGAAAAACTTTATAAGAATATGTATAATTTTCCTTTATTTAAGCAAAATGAATTTAAAAAACAAAAAAATATGATATTTTTAAGAGAGTTTAAACACAGTTATACTAAGTATAGGCTTGATATAAAGATTTATTGTCAAATTTTAAAAGATCAAACGGGATTTGAGTTTAAAAAAATAAATGAACTTAGCCACATCGCACTTTCAGCACTTTCTTTAAAGGCTCTTGAAATTTATAAATCAAAAAATATACTTTTGAAAGTAAAAGAATGAAATTTAAAAAAATTTATATAGAATTAAGTGATATTTGTGGTTTAAAATGTGATTTTTGTCCTTCGCAAAAAGCAACGCGAAAAATTATGTCTAAAGAAAATTTTATCACTTTAGCAAAGCAAATTCACGATCAATCTAAGCTTTTTACTCTGCATCTTTTAGGCGATCCTTTACTTTTGCCGGATTTAAAGGATTATTTAGATATTGCTAAAGATTATAATATGAAACTTGAAATTACGACGAGCGGTTTTTATTTTGATGTTAAAAATCGTGATTTGTTGCTAAATTATGAAAATATCCATCAGATTAATATTTCTTTGATGGCTTTTTTAAGTCAAAGCAAATTTTCTTTAAGGCAATATTTTGATCCTATTTTAACATTTTGCAAAGAACATGTAAGAAACCAAAAAACAAGTTTTATTAATTTTAGGCTTTGGAATTTAGATACTGATTTTAAAGCGCCTAAAGAAAATTTTATCATTTATGAGTTTTTATCTAAAGAATTTCAAAAAAATATTGATTTTACTTTAGCAAAAAATTATTTAGCAAGATACATTATCCTTCATCAAAATAAGCTTTTTAAGTGGCCAAATCTCGATGATACGCCTTTATACTTTCATGGAAAATGTTACGCTTTAAAAGATCAAATTGGAATTTTAAGCGACGGGACTTTAGTTCCTTGCTGTTTGGATGCTAAAGGGGATATAAATTTAGGCAATGTTTTTAAAGATGGCTTTGAAAATCTTTTAAATTCTGAGCGTTTAATAGTGATGAAAAAAGCTTTCGAGGAAGATAAACGCATCGAAAAGCTTTGTCAAAGTTGTGAATTTTTCAAGGTAAGACTGTAGAATCAGCTTTTTTTAATTCCGCTTTAAATTCTTTAATTCTATCTATAATTTTAGGACTTAAGCGTAACAGTAAATATGTATTTTTTTAATAAAGAATTGCTATCTAGCAGATTTTTATCGGTTGCATTAATTCCAAAAATAAATAAATCAGGATTTTGCTTTAGTATATATTCTTCTGATATTATTGGACGTGCTATATTGCTTTTTGGACTTAAATTTTTTATTCCGATAAGTTTTAAAATATCAGCAATTAAAGAATTATCACTAAAAGCCATTAAAGGATTAGTAGAATAAAAATAAATTGCACTTTTATTTAAAGGATGTTTCTCTAAATTTTTTAATCCATCTTCAAAATTTTTTAAAATTTTCTCCCCCTCTTTTTCTTTTTGTGTTATTTTTGCAAGAATTTTTATATTATCTTTTACATCATTAAGATGTTGCGCTTTTAAAACCATAGTTTTGATGCCAAAATTATCAAGTTTCTGTTTTAAGTTAAGAGAATAAGAGCTTAAAATTACCAAAGTTGGATCAAGGGAAATAATTTTTTCAACTGATGGATTTGTAAATGTTCCAACACTTGTAATTTTAGAAGTTTTTTCTTTTGGATAAATATCTGAATGTGTTAAGGAGGCAACACCTATAATTTGATCATCTGCTTTTAACATAAAAAGCGTTTAAACACTTGCTGGATCAAGAGATATAATACGCTCTTTTACTTGAAGTGTTATTGTAAGTATAAAACATAAGATTAGTATTTTTTTCATTTTGTTTCCTTTAAAGCTAAAATATAAGGTTTTGAATTTTCATAAATAATTTTGCAATTTAAATTATAAATTTCTTTTTTTAAAAGTTTTTTTGTATTGCCAAAATATCTTATTTCTCCTTTTTTTAAAAAAAGTAATTTATTGCAAAAAAGCGATGCGAGATTTAGATCATGAAGAACTGCTATAATGGTAATTTTTTGTTCTTGAATTAAATTTTCACAAAAACTTAGAATTTCAATAGCATGGTTTAAATCAAGTGCAGATGTAGGTTCATCTAAAAATAGAATTTTTGGTTGCTTGAGTAAAGCTCTAGCTAATAATATTTTTTGAAATTCTCCTCCGCTTAGAGACAATATATCTCTGTGTAATAATTCATCTATTTTTATCATTTGGGCTAATTCTTGAATTTCTAATATATCTTTTTTTGAGTATGTATTAAAAGAATTTTTTAAATGAATATATTTACTCATTAAAAGCACATCTATGACTTTTAATGGTGTTTTAAGTTCTGAATTTTGAGGAACAAAGCCACAAATTTTAGCAAATTCTTTAAGTTGAAAATCTTTAATATTTTTATTAAAAAGTATTATTTCACCATTTGTTGGAGTTAAATTTTTAAGCATAAGTTTTAAAAGAGTGCTTTTACCTGATTCATTAGGACCTAAAATTCCTATAAACGTTTGACTTTCAATATTTATATTAATATTTCCTAGCAGCATTTTTTTATTATAGGAAAAATTTAAATTTTTTATTTCAAGCATTATAATAACCTTTTAGCTTTCAAAGTTAAGTATAAAAAAATTGGTGATCCAATAAAAGCAGTTAAAATTCCTATAGGAATTTGTATAGGTGCTATAATTGTCCTAGCTAGAGTATCACAAATAAGCAAAAAAATACTTCCAAAAACTGTACAAAAAGGTATTATTAAAATATTATTATAGTTTTTAAATAAAATTCTTACTCCATGAGGAATAATAAGACCTACAAAACCAATTAATCCTGTAAAAGATACAGCAAAAGATACAGATAGAGAAGAAATTATAAGTAAGTTAATTTTAAGTTTTTTTGCATCCACTCCTAAATTTCTAGCTTCATCATCACCACTTAAAATAATATTAAGTTCATTTCTATGTATATAAAAATATAACAAAGATAAAAATAGCGGAAGTATCAAAATAGCAACTTCATGCCAAGAAGTTGATCCAATATTTCCCATTAATCAAGCAACTATTTTAAAAGAATCTTCTCCTATAAGGTAGGTAAAAAATGAAGTAAAGGCTCCCAAAAAAGATGAAGTTGCTATTCCTATAATAAGCAAAGTAGTTATAGAAGATTTTGATGAAATTTTAAAGATTATTAGGGTAAAAAAAAGCAGAGCAAAAAAATCCTAAAATTCCATAAAAATAATCTGGCAATTTTAATAAATAAGCTAGGACTGCACCAAAAGTTGCTGCTGAAGCTATACCTATAATATAAGGATCGGCTATAGGATTTGAAAAAACATTTTGAGTTATAGCCCCACTACTTGCTAGAAGCATTCCAATTAAAATGGCCATTATTATTCTTGGCAAACGTCCATCGATTATAATTTGGCGTAAAATTTCATTTTCTGTAATAAGATGAGAAAAAAGTTGAGCAGGGCTTAAATTTTCATCTCCTAGGCAAAGAGATATAAAGATAACTCCCAAAGAAATAATAAAAATACCTATAACCCAAATAATTTTTTTTAAAAAACATATTTTAACTCTAAATAATAATTTCTACCACTTCCTGATAAATATTCATCATTGAGGCTGTCTTGATAGGTATAGTATTGCTTGTTAAAAAGATTTCTAATTCCGCTAGAAATTTGCAATTTTTTATAATAATAGCTTAAGCCAATATCTGTCAAAGCGTAATCTTTTATCCAAGCGTTTTTACTCATTTTTCCGGTTTTTTCATCTATCATTCCACCGTCTTTAGCACGAGAATAATAAGTCAGATCTAAAAAGGTGCTAAAATTTGAATTAATAGTGTATTCTATACCCGCGCTAGCTTTGATTTTTGAGACATAAGGAATTCTTTTTCCTTTGTTAATCCCTTTTGAAATTTTAGCATCTATGTAGGCTATGCTTTGTCTAAATATAAGCATATCATCTAAAAAGCTTTGATCGAAATTTAATTCCGCGCCAATACGATGAGTTTGATCGATATTGTAATATTTCCAAAAAGCACCCGCTTCAGAATGTGGATTTCCAAGATATGAAATTTCATTTTTGCTTAAGGTGTAAAATAAAGTTAAATTAAATCCATAAAAATCCCACCAAAGATCATTGACTCCTAATTCAAAGGTATTAAAAATTTCAGAATTTAAATTTGAAGAATAATATTTTTGTGTTTTTTGATCTTTATTGACAAATTGTGCTGGCGAAGGAGATATAAAGCCTCTTTCATATTTAAGGTATAAACTTCCTGTGCTTGAGTATTTAAAATTTGGAGTGATTTCAAAGGCAAAATTATTGCCTTGATCTTTGGTATTGAAGGTTTCGGTATTATTTTTAGGTCGATTAAAAATAAGCATTTTGCTTGTATAGTTTCTATCGGTTTTATAAAAACTGCGTTCATATCTTAACCCATTAGAAATACTGAAAATATCATTAAATTCATGAGAATCAAGCGCAAATAAAGAATGGCTTTGCTTTTTCATATCCATAAGGGTTGTCATGGTGTGATTGATTGAAAATTTAGGCATATTTACATCATAATGGATAACACTTGTTCTTTTAGCATCATGATTGGCAAGTTCATAACCAAAGATAATATAAGAATTGTCTTTATAATTGTATCTACTTTTAAGATTTATCCCTGTCAGGGTATCTTCAAAGCTGCTTCCATTTTGATATACAGGTAAGGTTATACCCATAACAGTCATCATGGAAACATCTTTGAGATAATTGATTTTTTGATTTTGCCAGAAAGTTTCTAGATCAAATTCCCAAGTATCATCAAGATAGTAATGATAATCTAAAGTGATTTCAGGTCTATTAATAGAAGTGATATTTTCCCCATTGCCTTTTTGTTTAGGATTGTCTTCAATTTGTGCTTTTGTTAAATATCCACTTCCTGTATTTTTACTTTTAAAATAATTATAACCAAAAATCAAATCACTTTGTTCATTAGGGTTGATATAGGTTTTAGTGTTTATAAAATAGCCTTTTTCATTATAGCCATCCTGATAGCCATCTTGGTTAAAGCCTTCTATATTAAAACTAAAAGCTAGGTTTTCTTTGATTTTCTTGGCCGCATTGATTTCTAAATTGCCACCTAATCTGTTTTGATTGTATCCATTTCCTTTTATAGCTATGGAAAATAAATCTTCTTTTTGTTTTTTTGTGATGATATTGATCGCACCTCCGCGAGTACCATTTCCATAGAGTACAGATCCACCACCTGGAATAATTTCTATACGTTCAACATTATCAAGATTGATACTATTTAGTGGAGTTACTCCGTGGGAATTATCAAGCATATTAATCGATTTTCCATCAATCATAACCTTAACAGCGACATTAGATTTATCACCTTGTCCTCGCATATCGATATTTCTTCCTAACCCAAAATTAACAAAATTAATTTCAGCTGTTCTTTCTAAAGCCTGCTCTATAGAATTAAAACCTTTTTTTTGTAATTTAGATCCATTGATAATGATGACATTTCTTAAATTGTTATCAAATTCTTGTTGATTTGCAGAAACGACAACTTCATCAAGTTTAATTTTAGCTTCTTCATTACTTTCTTGCGCATTGATGTCGATAAGTAAAAAATTAAATAAGGTAAAAAATTTTATTAGAGTTGTTTTTTTATGCAAGATTGACTCCTTAAGAGATTAAATGATAATGTATATCATAATATAAAGTAAGAAATTTATCGTTTATTATCTTAAAAATAAATAAAATTTTTGATTTTAAAAATATTGGCTTAGTCTTTAAGATTTATTTAATTTGATAATTGATATCATTTTAGAGTTAAAATTTTTTAATCAAAAGGAATAAAAATGAATTTAGAAAGCATTATTTCTCACATGAATGAGCATCACCGATCAAATTTGGTTGATCTTTGTAGAAAATTTGGAGGTGTAAAAGAAGTTAAAGATGTGAAATTAAGTCATGTTGATTTTGAGGGTTTGGATATAATTTATAATGATGATGAAACTTTGCGTATAGAATTTCCTAAAAAGGCCAATGAAGAGACTTTAAAAGATACGATTATTTCTCTTTGCATGAGTGCAAAACCTGAGCAAGATTTTAGTGGAGTGGCCAAGGAAATTGAGGAATTTAAATCAAGTTTTAACTCTGTATGTTTAGCCACTTTAGGTGAAAATAATGAAGTTGTTTGCTCTTATGCACCTTTTGTAGCAACAGATTTAGGAAATTATATTTACATCAGTGAAGTAAGTGAACATTTTAACAATATCAAAGCAAATCCAAATAATATAGAATTAATGTTTTTAGAGGATGAAAGCAAAGCCGCTTCTGTGATACTTCGAAAAAGATTGCGTTACAGAGTTGATGCAAGTTTTATAGAAAGAGGGGAGCAATTTGATAAAATTTATGATGAATTTGAAAGGCAAACAGGTGCAGAAGGTGGCATAAAAACTATAAGAAAAATGCTTGATTTTCATTTGGTTAAACTTGATTTAAAAAAAGGAAGATTTGTTAAAGGTTTTGGGCAAGCTTATGATATCAATCAAAGTGTGATTAGTTTTGCAGGAGCTAATGGAAATCCACATAAATTTCCACATAAACACTAAAAAGAGCAAAATTATAAATTTTGCTCTTGCAAAGACTCAGCCTGATAATGAGCAATTAAAGGTTCGATAATTTCATCAAAAAGTCCATCTTGCATGATAGAATCTAAGCGGTATAAGGTTAGATTTATACGATGATCGCTGATGCGATTTTGAGGGAAATTATAAGTGCGTATGCGTTCACTTCTATCTCCACTTCCCACTTGAGATTTTCTTACTTCACTTTCTTGCGCCAAGCGTTCACTTTCTTGCATTTCAAAAAGTCTAGCTTTTAAAACTTTCATAGCACTTTCTTTATTTTTATGCTGACTTTTTCCATCTTGATTGACCACAACTATACCAGTAGGGATATGAGTGATACGAACGGCTGAATCGGTGGTATTAACACTTTGTCCGCCATGGCCTGAAGAACGCATTACATCAATTTTTAGATCATTGGGATTGATTTGTATTTCAACATCATCTACTTCTGGCATAACAGCAACTGTAATTGCAGAAGTATGTACCCTTCCTTGAGATTCTGTTTGAGGGACTCTTTGAACTCTATGAGTTCCACCCTCATATTTAAGTCTAGAATAAGCCCCCATGCCTTTAATTAACATTATGATTTCTTTAAAGCCTCCAACGCTTCCTTCGCTTGAGCTGACTATTTCTAATTTATAATTGCGATTTTCTGCATATCTTGAATAAGCTTTTACAAGATCGCCAACAAATAAAGATGCCTCATCTCCGCCAGTACCAGCACGAATTTCTAAAAAGATATTTCTTTCATCGTTTGGATCCTTGGGTAAGAGTAAAATTTTAAGTTCTTCTTCAAGTTTTGGTTTATGCTCTTCTAGGGTTTTTAATTCTTCTTTAGCTAGCTCTCCAAGTTCGTTATCGTTAAGTAAAGTCTTGTTGTCTTCTATGCTTTCTAAAGTTTTTAAATACTCTTTAGCTTTTAAAACAATAGGTTCTAAATTTTTTTGTTCTTTCGAGAGAGAAGTCATCTTTTCGATATCATTAACGATATCAGAGTTACTAAGAAGAGAATTTAACTCTTCATAGCGTTTTAAAAAAGGGTCTAGTTTATCAGCTAACATTAAAAAATAAAATTATGCAATTTTATTAACTAAAAGAGCTAAGCGACTTACACGGCGTGAAGCAGTTTGTTTTTTAAGAAAACCGCGACTAACCATAGCATGAATGCTTTTATTGGCTATTTTGAAAGCCTCATTTGCAGCGTTTTTATCGTTTTTAGCAGCTGCTTCTCTTACAGCTTTTGTGATGTTTTTAAGTCTTGTTCTATAAAATCTATTTCTTTCTGTTTTTTTAATAGTCTGTCTCGCTCTTTTTTCAGCAGATTTATGGTTTGCCATTAAATATTCCTTTTTTGAAATTTTAAGGATTAATTATATAAGAATAAAATTTAAAATTTCATTAATTTAAGAAAAATTTCAAAATAAATATATTAATTTTTTATCCCAAAATAATAGATCGAATTTGATTAAAATTCCATAGATTACAGCACTTAGAAGTCCGGCAAATAAACCTGCTACCATATCATCTAGCATCACTCCTAAGCCACCCTTAACTTTTTTATCAATCCTTCCTATAATAGAAGGTTTAGTGATATCAAACAAGCGAAAAAATATAAAAGCCATGATAAAATTCAATAAAGAATTCGATGTATTAGCTGCTATAGCGCAAGCTAAAAAAACTCCCGCGACTTCATCAATTACGATGTGTTTATCATCGTGAATTCCAGTGTTTTTTTCATAATTATCAATTACACGTATACTGATAAGAAAAATTAAAAAGCTAAGTAGTATTAATGTGGTGCTTCCTAGATATCTTAAAATAAAAAAAGCAGGGATTAAAGCAGCGATAGTTCCAAAAGTTCCAGATGCTTTTGGGGTGCAACCTGAATAAAAAAAAGTTAAGAAAATTTTTTGCATTATTACCTTTCAAACGATATAAGACATTTGATATACTTCTAAAAGTTTTTTATAAAATTCTTCATCTTCTTTATCTTCTAAAATGCCATCTGTGGCAAAAAGATCGTTATATATTTTTTGAAAATTTTTAAAACGCTTTGGAAAGATTGAGGATAAAATTATACTTGAAATTTCCTTTCGCATAAAAAGCGCAGGTGGAATAATACCCAATTTTAATAAATTTTTCAAAGACTGAGAATTATAATGTAAATGATGATGGAATCCATGAGGGCAAGATCGAGTACTTACAATCATATGACAAACATTACAAAATACAAATTCAGGCAAAATAATCACTTCTATACCGTAATCTTTAGAAAATTCGTCTAAAATCGATTTAGGTTGATTTTCATCATAAAACATCCCAAGTCCCGTATGATTTTGCCCCACTATAAGTTTAGTACAGCCTAAATTTTTTGCTACTATGCTTTCAAGTGCAGGATTTAAATGAGAATGAAAAAGATCAATTTTTTTTAAAGGAAAAACAAAAATTTTATCAAGCGGTAAATAGTTTTGTATGAGTTTTTGTAAATATTTTTCTTTTAAATTAAATTCAAAGCCATTTTCATCAAAAGATTCTACTAAAAATATCACCACTAAATCTGCTTTATCTATAGTCCAACGAAACATTCTTTCATGTGCTCTATGCAAAGGATCAAGATTTGCAAATAAAGCAGTGATTTTTTGAGCGTTGAGTTTTTCTTTTGCGAGCTGAAATTGCTGTTTGATGGTTTTTATAGGGGAGTCATAAATTTTTATTTTTCCACTGATGCAAGTTTTTCCATTGTTTTCTAAAGAACAGGTTCTAGAGCTAAAAATACTTGAAAAATTTTTATCATTTTTAAATTTATTTTTAAGTTCTATATACCCCACTATTTTTTCATTGCAAATGAGTTCAATTTTATCATTTTCTTTGAGATTTTTTAAAATTTTTTCTGCATTTTTAGGGGCAAAGGTGAAAGGATAGGGAAAATTTTCTCCTTTTAATTTACCAGTTTTTAAAATTTCTTTACTTTCGTTTTCATCCATTAAGTAGTTACAATTTCCTAGTAGGCCTTCTTCTATAAGAGAAAAAATGCCTAGTTCATTTTCATCTATTGTGATTATTTTATTTTTTTTTGAGGTCATATTTTTTCCTTTTTTCCCATAAGGATTTGCGAGAAATTCCTATTTTTTTAGAAAGCTCTGTATCAGAAAGCACATTTTGATAGTTTAAAACTATGTATCTTATGTACTCATCTATAGTTAAAATTTCATCACCGATGATACCTTTTTGTTGATCGTTTAGATTTATTTGATTGAAATTTGTATTTTCTATTTGAGAATTAGTGTGTAAAATCACAGGTTTATTTTTTACAAAATTAAGTAAAACTTCTTTTTCTGAAGTTTTTAAAATTTGAAAATTGCTCAAAAATAAAAGAGAATTTTCAAAATGAAAATTCATTACTTTTTCAACGGCATTGGTAGAAGCTAAGTCAATATAAGCAAAGGTCATATTGTGTTCATAAAGATATTTGAAAACAAAGGCATCAGCTGAATTTTGAAGATTGGATTTTAAAATGAGTGGGAGTTTTATTTTTTTATAATTGTATTCTGAAATTTTTATCATTTTTATGCGAGTTTTTATATAACTTTCATAGGTTTTATTCACTGCTAAAAGTTTTTTAAAATCTTGATAGTGTTTTATTTTTCTTATTAATTCTTCTATCATAAAAGGTTTTTGTATATAATCACTTGCACCCATTTTTAAAGGAGTTGAAACCGCATCAGTGCTTATGTAAGAAATTAGCAAAATAATAATACTGTTTTTAAAATGCTCCACAGCTTTTAAAAAATTACTCGTATTAGCTGAAAGCAAGACAATATCATAATGTTTTTCTTCATTAAATTCGTCAAAAGAATTAATAATAGTGCAATCATAACCTATATTATTAAGCTTTATACCGATACTTTGTGCTAAGTAAATTTCATTTTCTATGATTAAAACTTTCATAACTTTGTCCAATCAAAATATTTTAAATTCGCATTGCTTAAAACCGCTATACCTTCTTTGCGACCGATAAATCCTAGTTTTTCTGTGGTGGTGGCTTTTACATTGACCCTGTGTTCGCTGATATTAAGGGTTGAGGCTATATTGGCTCTGATTTCTTCTTTAAATTTGTGTAGTTTTGGAGCTTCTGCGATAACGCAAATATCAGCATTTATAAGCTCAAAGCCGACTTCTTTGACTTTTTGATAAGCCTTTTTTAAAAGTTCCATAGAATCAGCATCTTTAAATTTCATATCTGTATCAGGATAAAGTTCGCCTATATCGCCTAAGCCAGCCGCACCTAAAATCGCATCAGTTAAAGAGTGCGCTAAAACATCGCCATCTGAGTGTGCTTTTAAGCCCATACTAGGATGAATTTCAATACCGCCTAAGATTAAAGGTCTTGTTTGGCCAAATTCATGGACATCAAAACCATTTCCACAAAAAATTTCATAACTAGGTTTTGGGAGATTTAATTTAACTAAGTCTTCTTTAAAGGTTAATTTTTTAGCATTTTCTTCACCCTCTATAAACCAAATTTTACCCCCTAAAGCTGCAATAGCCGTGCTATCATCTGTAAAATCAGAATTTTGCTCTAAGGCCTTTTTGAGTAAATTTGTGCGTGAAATTTGTGGCGTTTGAATGAGTTTAATTTTTTCTCTTTGTATGGCTTGTTCATCAAAAAGCGTGGTATCGCAAACTTTTAAAGCAGGGGTGATGCAATCTGCTTTATCGATATTTTCAAGCAAACGATCAAATAAATTTTTACTGATAAAAACTCTTGCAACATCGCTAACCATAACAAATTCTGTTTCGACTAATTCTAAAGCTTTTTTTAAAGATTGTGCTCTTGTGTCTCCACCTTCTACTATTTCATAATTTTTTGTAAATTTTTTCATGTAAGAAACATTACCAGAAGTAACAATTATCTTTTTAAACGGATAAAAAGAGCTTAAATTTTTTGTCGCATAAAGCCATAAAGGATCTTCTCCTATACGTAAAAATTGCTTTTTAACTTCCATATTTAAACGTGTAGAATTTCCAGCTGCTAGCATAATTAGACTTAATTCTTGCACTTTTATTCCTTTAAAATTTATAATTTTATCTATGTGTATAATGTTACCATATTATACACTTACAAAAAGCTAAATTTTAGATTTTTATTAGTAAAATAAATTTTTAATTTTTTAAGGAAAGATTAGAATCATGAAAGAACAAATTTTAGAAAAACTCAAAAGCGTTAAATATCCTGGTTTTGAAAAAGATATAGTTAGCTTTAATTTTGTAAAAGAAGTTAAAGTAGAAAATAATGAAGCTTTTATCAATATCGAAATCGCTTCGTCTAATCCTGAAGTTTCTAATGAAATTCGCAAAAATGTTAGCGAAGTTTTATCATCTTTAAATTTAAAAAATATAGAAATTAATATCATCACACCAAAAATTCCTGAAGAAAAAAGCAATTCAAGAAGCGGTAAAAATATTGTTCCTCAAGTGAAAAATTTCATCATGATTTCAAGCGGTAAAGGTGGCGTGGGTAAATCAACTACAACCGTAAATTTAGCTATTTCTATGGCAAAAATGGGTAAAAAAGTAGGGATTTTGGATGCGGATATTTATGGGCCAAATATCCCAAGAATGCTTGGAGAAACCAAAACTCAACCTGAAGTGGTTGGGCAAAGATTAAAGCCTATTTTAACTCATGGAATTTATATGATGAGTATGGGGGTTTTGATCGAAGAAGGACAAGGACTTATGTGGCGTGGCGCGATGATCATGAAAGCGATGGAGCAATTACTCGCTGATGTGATTTGGCCTGAACTTGATGTTTTATTTTTGGATATGCCTCCAGGAACAGGTGATGCGCAAATCACTTCCGCACAAAGTATCCCAATCACTGCAGGTGTATGCGTAAGCACTCCACAAACCGTTTCTTTAGATGACAGCAAAAGAGCGCTTGATATGTTTAACAAACTTCATATTCCAATCGCAGGTATCGTAGAAAACATGAGTGGATTTTTATGCCCTGATAATGGCAAAGAATATGATATTTTTGGCAAAGGAACTACTGAAGAAATGGCGAAAGCTTACAAAAGCGAAGTTCTAGCACAAATTCCTATTGAAATGATCGTTAGAGAAGGTGGAGATGATGGAAAACCAGTGAGTTTTTATCATCCTGAAAGCGTGAGTTCAAAGCGCTATTTAATGGCGGCTGATAAAATTTGGAATTTCATAGAAAAGATTAACAATGAAGGCGGTGCGGATAATTCTGCAATTCAGCCTATCATGAATGGAAAAAGCGCTTGTTCTCACTAATATTTAGGGTTATTCCCTAAATATTTTTTTACTTCTTATTTTTTAATTGCTTTTAAATTTTTATTACTTCTTATAAAGTATTTATGGAATTAGTGTCAAACTTATATTAAAATTTTTGGAGTGTAAAAATGAAAATATTGCAAGAAACATTTGGCGAGTATAATGATGAAAAAGTAACGAGAATTCGTTTGATCAATGATAATAATGTAGAAATTTCCTGCCTTAGTATGGGGGCAATTTGGTATCAGTTTTTAGTTCCGACTAAGGATAAAGAGCATCAAAATTTATTATTAAGTTTTGATAATATTAACGATTATTACTCAAATCCTCAAAATATTTGCAAATCAATTGGCAGGGTTGCTGGAAGGATCAAAAATGCATCTTATAAACATTATAAATTGCCACAAAATGATCATGGTAATACTCTTCATGGTGGGCCACATGGCTTTTCAACTTGGAATTGGGAATATTCAACTTCGGTTGATGAAAATAGTGTGAGTGTGACTTTTCAAAAAAAGATCGATGAAAGTATGGATGGCTTTTTTGGAGAGATACAAGCTAGTATTGTTTATACCTTGGATAATCAAAATAAAGTAAGCATTGTATATAGCGCAATAGGTGGCGAAGAAGATACTCTGTTTAATCCAACGTGCCATGTTTATTTTAATCTGAGCAATCGTCGCGATTTGACAACGCATGAATTACAAATCAATAGCGATCATATTTTAGAAATTGATGAGTATTTAATCCCTACTGGAAAATTTCTCGCTGTTGATAACACACCTTATGATTTTCGTCATTTTAAAAATGTAGAATCCGTGCTTAAAGAAATTAAAGGACTAGATACAGCTTATGTGCTTAAAACAAATTTAGCTGCCATCTTAAAAGATAAAGAAAGCAAGCGTCAAATTATCGTGCATTCTGATCGTAATGGACTTGTTGTTTATACGCCTGAAAAGATCGAAGGGCAAAACATTTCATTTAGCCGAGATAAAGGCGCTTTGGCAAATAAAAATGAAGGCATTGCATTAGAGGCACAGACTTTACCTGATGCGATTCATCATGAAAATTTTGGTGATATTGTATTGCCACGTCATAGTAAGCAAAGCTACAATATATCATTTATATTTAAAAATGATTGAAAAGTGAAATTTATTAGTTTGAAAATAAATACTTTTAGGAAATTTTTTAGTTTTACGTCTAGAAAATTTATAAATCTTTTATGTTGTATAGATATACTTATGTATTATTTAGCCTCTTTTTAAATTTCTTTATGATAAAATCTTTAGAATACGGATTCGTGCTATCATTTTGTTTTAGCCTCTTTTTAAATTTCTTTATGATAAAATCTTTAGAATACGGATTCGTGCTATCATTTTGTTTTAGCCTCTTTTTAAATTTCTTTATGATAAAATACATTTTTATCAAATATAAGGAAAATAAGGTTTTTATATAGAAATTTTTAAAAAAATATGCTATGATTTTTCCTAAGAAATTTAAAAAGAGGCTAAAATAAGTGGTTTTCGGTTATCCACGCAGGGTTACAATCCCATTAAAACCGTTAAAATTCAAATAAGCTTTGTTGCTTGATAGTTTTTGTTCTTTTTTGTTTTTGTATTTTTTCGGTATTGTATTTAAAATTTTGACTCTTTTCATCATACTCAAAAATAACTAAATTCTTATCATTATTCATTTTTTCATTAAAAGAAATTCCGCCTAAAAGTATTTGCATATTGTCAAACTGCTTTTCTGTTATGATTAAAACTCTGATGTTTCCGTAGGGTGGTAGAAATTTTTTTATAGATTTTATAGTACTTTTTGCTGAACTTAATCCTTTACAAATTTTTACATAAACACTAAATTGCATCATAAAAAATCCAAGTTTTATTAATGAAGTTCTAAATTTAGAGGCATGTTTTTGATCTTTTTTGCTTTTAGTGGGTATATCAAACATCAGCAGCACTCTCATAAATTTATCTTCTATCATTTTAAATTTACCCAAAAAAGCTCTTGGTTTTCTAATAAAGCATTTTTAAAATTTTGCACATAAAAGTTGATAGCTCTATTTAAGGGATAAGATTTATTTTCTAAGATAAGTTCTTCTTGTAAAATTTGAATGAGTTTTTGCTTACTTTCCTTATCTAAAAATTCACTTTCCTTGGTATCTTTTAAATTAAATACACAAATATCAACTAAAGGGCGAAAAACTTCTATTAAATCATCACAAAGATTAAAGCTATTATAGATATTATTGTGTTTTATACCTTGCCATGGCAATAAACCACTGATGCATACAGCTCGAATAATATTTGATCTAATAATAGCATAGCCATAATTTAAAGCAGAATTAACAAAGCAAATTTCATTTCTATAAAAATTTTTTCCAAATAAGGTTTTAAAATATAAAGATGCTGCAGTAGATTCTACATTTTTAGCATCATTTAAACTCACTTTTTTACACAAATTTATAAGTTCTTTGTATTCTTGCATATGATTAAATAATTTTAAAACATAAGCTTGGTTTGAAATTTTATTTTTAATAATTTTTTGCCATAGAATAGCTTTTCTTTGTGAGCTAACAGCTACTTGCTCTCTAGCTACTTTTGCACTTATAAAATGCCCTAAAAATGGAGAAAAAATTCCATTTATATTATGCATTTCATCACAGGTTAAGAGTATAATTTTATTTTCGGCTAAGGCATTTAGCAAACTCGAGCTAAGACTAGCTTGTAAGGATTCTAAAATAATAAAATTGATATCTTTTAGAAAAAATTTAGCCTCTTTTTCTTTTTGTTTGATTACAAGATGGTTATATTCTAAGCTTAGCTTTGCTTGAGTTGCGATCAAAATGCTTTTAAAAGCTTCATCATAAGCCATATTTTTTACTTGTTTTTAAAGAAATATTTTGTCTTGGTTCGATTTTGGCTTTTATTTTTTCTCCTAATGGTGTTATGATATATTTTTCAAAAGTTTTTAAATTTTGAATTCCTAAACTTTTTGCTTGAACGTTTTCTTCTTTTGCATTGGTAAATAATAATTTTTGATTTAGGGTTAAATTTTCGATTTTATTGTCATGTTTTTCTATGCAAATACTTACAGTACTGATACCAAAACTTTTAAAATATGCAAATTCTGGCTCTTGCATTTTGCTTTTTTGAATCAATATCAAATCATCTTTATATAAAGAAAAACAAAATTCATAACTTTCATCTATTGTTTTCCATTTTTTTGGAATATTATTTTCTTTTCCTGAAACCGCTATTTTATCTGGCAACACTCCTAAAGCATAATCCATAGTATAAATAGGAATAGCATAGAATTTATTTTCTTTTTTGAAAATATCAATTCTTACCATAGTATCATTTCTGACATATTTTGTTCCAATTTTTCTGATTTTCCCACATTCTAAGGCTCTCTTAACTCCTTCTTCTGAAGCATACTCTTTTATAACTTGCTTTTGGGATAAAAAAGTTTCTTCATGTAAAGCCTCTCTTGCTCTTTTTCTTGGAGGCCTTGAAACAAAAATTTGATCTATTTTTGTTTCAATTTTTTTTCTAAAGTTTTCAAAAGGTTCAAAAAATTTAGCTTGATGCTTATAATCCTCATCTGTAATTTTTTTAGCATAGAGTTGCGCCTTTAAAAGTTCTTGATTTTTTTTAAAATCAGAAAAACTTTTTATCATAGAAGGAGTGCTATAAGCGATTATAATAGCATCTATGGCATGATGGATATGGTTATTTCTATCTTTTTTGGAAAATCCCCAAATATGTCTTAAAACAGATGTAAGCATTCCATTGATCGTTTGAACGTGAATTTTACTTCCTTTTTCTCCGCTTGATAAATCAAGATTTTCATCATCGCTTAAAGGTAAAAAATTTAAATATTCTTTTGTATATTTAGCTATAAGAGTAGTAATATATCTTGTATCATTTAAATTTCTTGAGATAAATTCTTGTTGTTTTTTGTCTTTGAAATTTTCATCTAAGATCTTTTGACTTTTTTTATAAGGAAGTTTTTGTGCTAAGATCGTGATTGTATTCCATTTTTCTTGATTGTCTTTAAAAGCTTCAAAAGGTGTTTTGTTGCGTTTTTCTTGATTTTCTTTGGTAAAAACTAAGACTTTATTGTTAAATGAATCATCAAAACTTCTAGAATAAGGATATATGTGATCAACCTCTAAAGCTTTTTCATCTTTTAAATGCTCTATGGTGATTTTTTTTCCACTATAAATACAAAATTCGTTTTGTTCTCTCCAAAGTTTTAATTTTAAAATATTTTTAGAATTGGCTTTTAGACCAAATTTTTCACATTCTTTAATTGCCCAAGTATTGATTTCTTGATTTTCTTTTTGCTCTTTTTCTATAGCTTCTCTTAATTTTTTGCTTGTTCCTATATTTCTGGCTAATTCTATGTGAATTTTGTGCATTTTTCCGTATTTTTTAAGCAGAGCATTTAAAACTTTTCTATACTCGCTTATGGCGCGATTGGCAATAGGATTGCTAAGCTCTTGCGCATAAATGCTTTCGCAAAATGGTGGAAGTAGGTTAAATTTTTGATCATTAGATTTTGTTTTTAAGCCAAGTTCTTTACAAGCCTCATCATATCTTAACCCTTTTTTCATGAGTGGCAAAATCATTTTTAAAGCCTTAAAGCTAAGATTGATATGATCGTTAAATTCAATTTCCAATAAAGCTTGAATTTGTTCTTCGCTTAGATTGTATTTTTCCAAAATATTTTTAAGTTTGTCATTATCTTTTATTAAGGTTATGTGAGAGGCTATTTCATCAAGTTGTTCTTGATTTAAAGAATGCTCTTTAAGCGCTTTTTTAAATTCAGTCAGTTTTTTAAATTCTATAAATTTGGTATTTTCGGCATTTTCTTTATCGTATTTTAGATTTTTAAATTTTATTTTTTCATCAAGTTTGATGTATTCTCTAAATTTTTTATAACTGATATTGCCTTTTTCTAAAATGTGATTAAGAATTTTTTCAATATGATCACTAGAAACGATTTCACCTGTAATTTTTTCTAGACTTTTTAGCTCATTGATGATTTTAGTTAAGGCTACAAATTCCCAAGCACTATAAGAATTTTTACAAGCTCTTTTTTCGTTTTCAAAAAAAGTGCATAAGCCAACCAAATGAGAAAAATCCTTCAATGGGCGTTGAAAGAAAGCAATTTCTATAATTTCATCTATAAATTTTTCATTGTATTTAAAGCCAAATTCTTTTTGTTTTTCTAAAATAAGTTTTAGTTCTTTTTCTAAATCGCTTGCTAAAACGCAATGTTCGTAACTTTCTTTTGTGTTGCGTATTTTGATAAAATTTTTAGTATTTTCTTTAAATTTTTGAAAATATTCTTGATAGAAATATTCCCCAACGCTTCTGTAATTTTGCAATTTTAAAGAATTATTTTTTAAGGCACTTAGAATTTTGCCTTTTTCATTATCGTTAGATTTTTTAGTATTTTTATTGATATAGCCACGATGTTTTGCTATATGCAAAATCACTCTTGCTAAGTCTTTTTTATCGAGTTTTTCATTTAGAGCTTGATATCTTAATCTATAAGGACTTTCAAGTTTTCCTTGATAGGCTTGAGGTAAATTTCCATCTTCGGCTAAATAATCTTTATAATTGAGATTGAATTCTTTTGAAATAATATGCTTTAATGCAATGAGTCTTGATTTTTTTCTAGCAAGACGCCTTCTGTTGCTTCTAGCATTTCTCCTTGGCAATGCTAAGGACTCTTTTGTTTTTGGATTTTCTGCCGCTGTAAAAATTCTAACCCCGCAATCTTTTAATTCATTGTTTTCAAGAAAAGCCCAACCTATAGAGCTAATTCCTATATCAAAACCTAAAATTTTCATAATCATTCCAATTTATTTTTTTGAGTTTATTATAATGTATCAGTATTCTTCAGCATAAGCTTAAAAATTGATATTATTTAATTATTGTTTATAAATTTTTTAGTTTTAAATATAAAATAAGATTTCAAGTTTTATTTGATATAATCATTTATTCAAATAACAAAACAATAAAGGAAAAAAATGTTGGTGAATACTAAAGAAGATTTTTTACTTTTAATCAAACAAATAGAACAAAAAAGTGGCTATAAACAGCCTAAAGCTTTTGGTATAGCAAGACTTGATAGGGGACAAATCAATAAAAATAAAATTTTACAAGCGAGTTTTGCTTTGGTAAATTATGAGCAGAATTTTAGTTCAGCTGCGATCATACTTGAATCTTTTATGCAAAGGGGAATCGAGATCGATTTTAATGCGAGCGAATTCACTCAAGTTTTAAAAATGGAAGATATTGAATTTGCTTTATCTTGCTTCAAACCTTTTTTAGAAGAAGAGGGGCATAAAAATATCGACTTGTTAAAATTGATTAAAGAGAAATTTAAAGACGATGAATTTGCTTTTGTATGCCTTTTTGAAGATAAAGAGCCTTTGAGTGTTGAAAGCGTTTATCTTAAACTTTATTTGCTTTCTACAAAAAAAGTGCCTTTAAGAAGTATCAATCTAAATGGCGCCTTTGGACTTTTAAGCAATGTTGCTTGGAGTGATGATAAGCCTATAGAGCTTGATTATTTAAGAGAAAATGAAATGCGTTTAAAAATGACTAATCAATATCCAAAAATTGATTTTGTTGATAAATTCCCAAGATTTTTAGCGCATATTATACCTGAAGATAATACAAGAATTTTAGAAAGTTCAAAGGTAAGAATGGGTGCTTCTTTGGCAGCGGGAACAACGATTATGCCAGGCGCTTCTTATGTGAATTTCAATGCAGGAACAACGGGAGCTTGTATGGTGGAGGGTCGCATAAGCTCAAGTGTAGTCGTAGGAGAAGGATCTGATATAGGCGGAGGAGCTTCTATATTAGGAGTTTTAAGCGGCACAAGTGGAAATGCGATCAGCATAGGTAAAGCTTGTCTTTTAGGCGCTAATTCTGTTACCGGCGTTCCTTTGGGCGATAATTGTATCGTTGATGCAGGAATTGCAGTGCTAGAGGGAACTAAATTTTTATTAAAAGATGCACAAGAACTCGCAAAGCTTAATCCAAATTTCACTTTTGATAAAGAAATATACAAAGGTTTAGAACTTCAAGGTTTAAACGGACTTCATTTCCGTCAAGATTCTACAACGGGAGTGATGATCGTTGCTTTAAATAAAAAAGCAGTCAAACTCAACGAAGCTTTACATTAAGATAAAAATTCTCAAGCTTAGCTTGGGATTTATTTTTTAACAATAAAAAATATTTTGGATTATTTTTTTAGATAGGAAGTAAATCCTAGCATAAGCTAGGATTTTATTAAGCTACAAATTCAATAAAAGCCATTTCAGCAGCGTCACCACGACGAATTCTAGTTTTAATGATTCTAGTGTAGCCACCGTTTCTTTCTTTAAATTTTGGAGCGATTTCTGTGACTAATTTGTTAGTAGCGTTTTTATCTTGCAATGAAGCAAAAACAGCTCTATGTGCATTAAAATCGCCTAATCTTGCTCTTGTGATAAGTCTTTCTACATATCCTCTTAATTCTTTAGCTTTTGGTAAAGTTGTTTCTATTTTACCGCTATTAACTAAAGCTATCGTTAAATTTTTTAACAAAGCAGCACGATGAGATGAAGTTCTGCCAAGTTTTCTATATCCGTGTTTATGTCTCATTTTTTATCCTTCATTTTGTGCTTTTAATTCAGTGATTTTTTTGCTTAATATATCTCTATTATCACTTAATTTAGAAGTTCCTACAGGGAAACCTATGCTTTCCATGATGCTTTTGATTTCATCAAGTGATTTTTTACCTAAATTTTTAAGTCCTGCAAGTTCATTCACACTCATTAAAGCAAGTTCGCCTATATAAACAACTCCTGCTTTTTCAAGGCAATTATAACTTCTTGCACTTAAATTTAAGTCAGTGATATTTTGCAATAATTTAGTATTTTCTAATTCATTGCTAGTGGCTTGATTTTTAATGATACTTCTAACATTAGTGATTTTATCAAACACCGATAATTGTTTATACATAGCTTCTAAAGCATTTTGAAAAGCTTCATTTGGAGTGATTTGTCCATCTGTAGTGATAGTTAAAACCACTTTTTCATAATCAGGATTGTCTTCAAATAAAACTTTTTCGATATCATAAGTTGCCTCTCTTACAGGTGTAAAGAAAGCATCCAATGCTATAAATTTAGGATCATCTAAAAATTCTTTGATTTCTTCACTTGGAACGTAACCAATTCCTTTTTCTATAATCAAAGTAAATTTAAGATCTGCATCTTCATTAATAGTCGCTAAATATGCATCAGTATTTACCACTTCAACTTGATCATTGTTCAAATCTTTGCCATAAATTTCTTTAGGACCTTTGAAGTTAAATTCTACAATTTCTTTATCAGAATCATTTTTAATCTTAAAACGTAATTTTTTCAAATTAAGAATAAAAAGCGCGATATCTTCAAACATACCACGCATACTGTCAAATTCATGAGATATTCCATCAATATGAATTGCAGTTGGAGCGTAGCCTACAGTGCTTGTATAAAGCAAGCGACGTAAAGGATGGGCTAGGGTGATCCCATAGCCGATTTCAAAAGGCCAAGCGCTGATTTTAGCCACAGTATCGCTAATATTTTCTATCGTAAATTCTGTTGGCGTATAAGCGGATGTTGTAATTTTTCTCATATTTAGCCCCTATTATTTAGAGTAAAGCTCAACGATAAATCTTTCCTCTACCGGAATGACAACTTCTTCTCTTTCAGGTTTTCTCGTGAAAATTCCAAATCTCTTGTCTTTTTCTACATCAACCCAAGCTACTATACCGGTTTGCGCTGTAAGCTCTATTGCTCTTGTAATTTGAGGATTATTTTTGCTTTTTTCGATGATTTCGATTTTAGCACCTGCTTCTACTCTAAAGCTAGGGATATCCACTCTTTTACCATTAACTAAAATGTGTCCATGAGTTACAAGTTGTCTTGCAAAACGACGAGTTGTTGCAAATCCCATTCTATAAACTACATTGTCTAATCTTTGCTCTAAAAGCTGGATGAGCAAAACTCCTGTATTTCCATCTTTTCTAGCTGCCTCTGCAAAAAGTCTTCTAAATTGCTTTTCGCTAACTCCGTACATAAATTTAGCTTTTTGTTTTTCTCTTAATTGAAGTCCATATTCGCTAATTTTACCTTTTCTTGCTCCGTGTTGTCCTGGTGCATAAGGGCGTTTATCTAATGCACTTTTTCCAGCTAATCTTCTTTCTCCTTTTAATGCCAAGCTAACACCAAAGCGTCTTTCTAATTTTTCTACTGGTCCTCTATATCTTGCCATAATAATCTCCTAAATTTTTCTTATATTTTAGACGCGACGACGCTTAGGTGGTCTACAACCATTGTGAGCTAATGGAGTAATATCTTTTAAGAAAGTAACTTTGATTCCTTCCATAGCGCCTACACTTTTTACAGCAGTTTCTCTACCGCTTCCAGGTCCTTGAACTTTTATACCTACTTCTTTAATTCCGTGTTCTTTTGCTTTATTTAAAGCGTCTTCTACTGCTTGTTGTGCTGCATAAGGGGTTGATTTTTTAGAACCTTTAAATCCTAAACCACCCGCGCTGCTCCAAGCAATCGCATTTCCCATTTCATCAGTTACTGTTACCATAGTATTGTTAAAAGTTGCACTGATATATACAATACCTTTTGCTATATTTTTTTTAACTACTTTTTTCTTTACAATTTTTCTTTTAGCCATTTTTTATCCTTATGATTTTGCACCAACGGTTTTTCTTTTACCCTTGCGAGTTCTAGCATTTGTTTTTGTTTTTTGACCACGAACAGGCAAGCCTTTTCTATGTCTTAAACCTCTAAAACTTCCCAAATCCATAAGAGCTTTGATATCCATAGCAACTTGTTTTCTAAGATCCCCTTCAACCATATAGTTTTCTTGGATTTCTTTTCTGATTGCTGCTGCTTCATCTTCGCTAAGTTCATGAACTCTTTTATCGTAAGAAATTCCTGTTTTATCAAGAATTTTTCTTGATGTAAAAAGCCCTATACCATAAATGTAAGTTAGTCCATACTCAATTCTTTTTTTCTTTGGTAAATCAACACCTGCAATACGAGCCATGTTTATCCTTGTCTTTGTTTATGTTTTGGATTTTCGCAAATAATGCGAACTACGCCTTTACGGCGAACTACTTTGCACTTGTCGCACATCTTTTTAACAGATGGTCTCACTTTCATGAGCGTCTCCTTTTAAGTAAATTCCACTTGATTTGCGACTGCATCAGGTTTTATGAATAACCAACTATTTTTAAAATAAGTGGTGAATTTTAAAAATACTTCTTTCATAGTTCGATACAAAGTGTCGCAAAAACGCTAATTTTATCGAAAAAAAACTTTTAATTAGCTTATTTATATCTAAAAGTAATGCGTCCTTTATCAAGACTATAAGGTGTGAGTTCTACTTTAACTTTATCACCAGGCATAATTCTTATATAATGCATACGCATTTTTCCTGCAATGTGACAAAGAATGACATGTTTATTGTCTAATTCTACTTTAAAATTTGCATTAGGTAATGCTTCAAGTACTGTTCCGTCGATTTCTATTACATCATCTTTTGCCAAAAGTTTTCTCCTTTTAATTTTTAAAATGTAAAAATTATTCTATCAAAAATTATTAAAAAATTTACTTATTTTTTTGTTATTTATCGTTTGATATTTTTTTGATAAAATAAAAACAACTAATCTTTATAAAAAGGAGATGAAATAATGATTGACTATAAAATTTTAGACAATGGAAGAATTCATAGCAAGGGCTATGCCATGCTTAGTAAAGATGCGAAATTTACCCCTTTTGAATTTTCTCGTCACGCTATAGGCGATAATGATATTTTGATAAAAATTTTATACGCAGGAATTTGTCATAGTGATGTGCATACTGCAAAAAGTGAGTGGGGAGCGACTATTTATCCTTGTGTTCCTGGTCATGAGATTACTGGAGAGGTTATCGCTGTAGGTAAAAATGTGACTAAATTTAAAGTAGGTGATTATGCGGGTGTAGGTTGTATGGTTAATTCTTGTGGGGAGTGTGAAGCTTGCAAACGCTCTCAAGAGCAATTTTGCGAAAATGGAAAAACAATTTATACCTATAACAGCAAAGATATTTTTCATAATAATGAAATCACTTACGGCGGATATTCTAACAATATAGTCGTAAGTGAAAAATTTGCACTTTGTGTTCCTAAGGATGCACCTCTTGAAAAAGTTGCACCTTTACTTTGTGCGGGTATTACAACTTATTCTCCTTTGAAATTTTCAAAAATTAAAGAAGGATCTTTAGTGGCTATAGCAGGTTTTGGCGGACTTGGAATGATGGCGGTAAAATATGCGATTAAAATGGGTGCAAAAGTGAGTGTTTTTGCGAGAAATGAAAATAAAAAAAGTGACGCTTTGGCAATGGGTGTGAGTTCTTTTTATACAAGCACGGATAAAGATGCGGTTAAAGAGCGTTTTGATTTGATCATTTCAACCATTCCAACGCCTTATAATCCTTCTGTTTATCTAGATTTGCTTAAATTTGGAGGAGAAATGGCTATAGTGGGTCTTCCACCGGTTGAGTATAAAATAGGAATTCAAATTAATGCTTTAATCCATAAAGCAGGTAAAAGGGTTTATGGATCTTTAATAGGCGGAATAGCTGAAACTCAAGAAATGCTTGATTTTTCACTTAAAAATAAAATTTATCCAGAAACCGAGCTAATCACTCCACAAGAAATCGATAAAGCTTATGAAAATTTAACTTCTGGAAAAGCAAAATTCCGTTACGTAATCGATATGACAAAAGAATAATCAGCGATCAAAAATCAGATCGCTGATATCAAAATTTCTTTCTTTGGCTATTTTTAAAAGTTCTTGCAAGGTTGCTTCATCTAATTTTTTTCTTGCTAAAATCCATAGATATTTTTTATCAGGACTTCCAACAATAGCCACTTGATATTCTGTATCGATGAAAATAATTTCATAATTGGTTTTGTTGAAAAGATTCATAAAAAAATTAAAGCTTACAGCTAATTTTCGATTAGCATTTAGCTTTGCTTTACCTTTGATGCTTGAAATCTCATTTTCTTTTTGGCAAAAATTTTCTATTTCTATATAAGGAGTTTCGCCTTTATATTTTAATGTGTATTTGGCTTTTGAGCTTTGACAAGCTTTTTGAAAAAAATTAGGCTTTCTAGCGATTTCAAGCCATTCGCCCATGTAATTTTGTAAATTAATATCGCCGATAAGTTCTATCATAATTTATCCTTTTTTGTGATTTTCATCTTATTTATACATGGTTTCTAGGATAAGACTTTATTTTTTTTGTATTGATTATTATTTATAGTTAAAATATAATTTTAGCACAAAAATTGATTAAAGGAATAAAGATGAAGACGATATTATTGCTCAATGGAGCAAAGGAGTTTGGACATTCCAATGGCAAACTTAATTTTACTTTGCACAATCATGCTGCTAAAATTTTAAGTGATTTGGGATTTGAAATTTTACAAACACACATTGATAAAGGTTATAATATACAAGAAGAATTGGAAAAATTTTTAAAATCTGATGTTATTGTTTATCAAATGCCAGCTTGGTGGATGGGTGAGCCTTGGATTGTTAAAAAATACATCGATGAAGTTTTTACCGCAGGACATGGCAAACTTTATGCTAACGATGGAAGAAGTCATGAAAATCCTACAAAAAATTATGGAAAAGGTGGTTTGGTTAAAGATAAAAAATATATGTTTAGTTTAACTTGGAATGCGCCTATTGAAGCTTTTGATGATCAAAATGAATTTTTTGAGGGTAAGGGCGTAGATATGGTGTATTGGCACTTGCATAAAGCTCATGAATTTTTAGGTATGAAAGCCTTAGAAACTTTTATATGTAATGATGTCATAAAAAATCCACAAGTTGAAAAATACCTAAGCAATTATGAAGTACATTTGAAAAAGGTTTTTAGATAAAGCAGGAAATTTCCTGCTTTACTCTTTTCTCGTTTTAGCATCTACTTTAAATAAAGGTTTATAAAGCAGTTTAAATCCACCAATAAAACTTAAAGTATCGTCACTTGTAAGCCAATTGATGAATTTTTTTGCTTCAGTGTAATTAACATTTTTGCAATGTTTTGGATTTACTGCGATTACAGAATAAAAATTTTTCAATCTATCATCACCTTCATTAACGATGATCAAATTTGGTTTTCCTTTTTCATTAAATTCATACTTGATATAAGTGCCACGATCGGTTAAAATCACTCCCTTTTTCTCTTCAGCGATTTTAATACTTGCAAGCATTCCTTGTCCGCTTTGTTGATACCAACTTTCTTTTTCTGGAACTTTGCCTATACTTTTCCACAAGCTTTTTTCTTTGTTATCGGTGCCTGATTTATCCCCTCTTGAAATAAAGGTTAATTTTTCATCTCTTATAAGTTTTAAACTCTCTTCTAAATTTTTACCCTTAAATTTTGGCGCTAAAGATTTATCCGCAATAATGACAAAATCATTATACATTACAGGGGTTCTATCAACTCCATAGCCTTTTTTGATAAATTCCTTTTCAGCCTTTGGAGAATGCACAAAAAGTACATCTGTATTGCAATCTTCACCCATTTTCAAAGCCGCGCCTGTACCAACAGCAACCCATTTTAAAGTATTGCCTGTTTCTTGTTCATAAAGAGGTTTTAAGCCATCGAGTAAGCCTGTATTGTCGGTGCTTGTTGTGGTTGCCATTCTTAATTCTGCTGCTTGAATGTTTAAAGCTAAAAACAATCCTAAAAATATCGTTTTTTTCATCTTTTTTCCTTTAAGAATTTTTAAAAATCAATGTAGAAATATTTTAACATAAATTATGCTAAAATTTCTTAATTTATTTTTTTGGACTTGTGAATTTGGAATATATTTTTGATGGTTTTAAACAAGCTTTATTATTGTTATTAAACGCTGATGATAGTGTGATTTCAGCCATAAAAACAACCATGTTAAGTTCTAGTATATCTGTAGTTTTAGCTTTATTGGTGGGCTTTCCTTTGGGTTTTGTTTTGGGATTTTTTAATTTTAAATTTAAACGTTTTTTAAGGCTTATGATCGATACAAGCCTTTCTTTTCCAACTGTAGCGGTGGGTTTGATTTTATACGCTTTGATTTCAAATCGTGGGCCCTTAGGGGAACTTGGCTTACTTTTTACTATAAAAGCTTTAATTTTGGGTCAATTTATACTCGCCTTGCCTATAGCAATAGCTCTTTTTGCGAATTTAGTTGAAAATATCAGTAAAAAGCAATTAATGCTTATTAAATCGTTCCATTTAAATTCTATCAAGCTTATTATGATTATCATCCATGAATTAAGATTTTCTCTTATCAGTGTAATAGCTTTAGTTTATGGGCGTATTGTGGCTGAAGTGGGTGTAGCCATGATAGTGGGTGGGAATATTAAATACGATACAAGAACGATTACAACGGCAATTTCTTTAGAAACCAATAAAGGCGAATTTGCCAGTGGCATTGCTCTTGCTCTGGTTTTAATCTCAATTGCTTTTGTTTTAAATTGCATCATTTATAAATTAAAAAGGCGTTGAGTGATAGAGCTTAATAATTTTAGCTTTAGCTATGATCAAAAAAATATTTTAAATATTAAAAAATTAGTTTTAGATACTAGTAAAATCAGTATTTTAATGGGTTTAAATGGGAGTGGAAAATCCACACTTTTAAGAATACTTAAATTTCTTGAAGGGGATTTTGAAAATATTTCTTATTTTGGAAAAACGCATTTAAATTCAGATGAAAAGCGTCAAATTTATCTTCTTTTTCCAGAACCTGTATTTCTCAATCGCAGTATTGAAAAAAATTTTTTATTTCTTTTAAAAACTTATAAAATCGATTTAAAAGAAATAAAAAATCGTATCGATGAAACTTTTAATTTGCTCGAGATTGATAAAAGCTTACTTAAAAAACATCCCAATGAACTTTCCTCAGGACAAAGTCAAAAACTTGCCTTTGCTTTAGCTTTGAGTGTTCGTGCGAAGTATTATTTATTGGATGAGCCTAGCGCTTTTTTAGATCAAAAAACAGCCATTTTGTTTAAAAAAGCAATTTTATTTATGCAAAAAAATTACAATAGTGGCTTTTTAATTGCAAGTCACGATAAAGTTTTTTTAGATTCTTTAGCGCAAAAAAGATATTATTTGCATTCTGGTGAAATTTTGGAATTTGAAAATACTAATGTTTTTGATCTCGAAAATAAAGGAATTTATTTTGATCATTTTATGGATTTTCGTCCTTATATGAAAAAAAATTCAAGTAAAATAGCCATCAATCCTTATAAAATTTCTTTTGCAAAAGAAAAAGATAATTTAGATCATGCTTTTGATTTTATAATTGATAAATGTTTAGTTATAGCTTTAAGAACTAGAAAAGATTTTGTTTTTATACGTATTAAAACTCAAGATAAAATTTTAGAATTTGGCTTAAATCAAGATCAATTTAACCAAAGCGATTTAAATTTATATGATGAAATTATTCTTGCGTTTAATCAAGATGCTATTTATTTTTTAGATTAACATAATTTTTGTAAAATCGCTTTTTAAGATTAAAATTCAATTTTAATTTAAAAAATGTTAATAGAAAATCATTATTGATTTTAGTTTAAAATAAAGGATTATTATGCTTCAAACTTGTATTTTTCCTGCGGCTGGTTATGGGACTAGATTTTTACCTGCTACAAAAAGTCTGCCTAAAGAAATGTTGCCTATACTTACTAAACCTTTAATCCATTATGGAGTTGATGAGGCTTTAGAAGCTGGAATGGATAATATGGGCTTTGTCACAGGAAGAGGTAAGAGAGCTTTAGAGGATTATTTTGATATTTCTTATGAATTAGAACATCAAATTTCTGGGACAAAAAAAGAATATTTACTTAAAGACATACGATCTTTAATCGATCAATGCACTTTTACTTTTACACGTCAAAATGAAATGCGTGGCTTAGGCGATGCTGTGCTTAAAGGAAGGCCTTTAGCAGGAGATGAAGCGTTTGGGGTTATTTTAGCTGATGATTTATGCGTGAATGAAAACGGCTTAAATGTAATGGCGCAAATGGTTAAGATTTATGAAAAATATCGTTGTACTGTTATAGCGGTTATGGAGATACCAAAAGAACAAGTTTGTAATTATGGAGTGATCGCTGGAAATACAGTAGAGGAGAATTTGATCATGGTCAATTCTATGATAGAAAAGCCTGATCCTGATGAAGCTCCGAGTAATTTAGCTATCATTGGAAGATATATTTTAACTCCGGATATTTTTGGAATTTTAGAAAATACAAACGCGGGTAAAAATGGAGAAATTCAACTTACCGACGCACTTTTAACGCAAGCAACCAATGGTATGGTTTTGGCTTATAAATTTGAGGGAAGGCGTTTTGATTGCGGTAGTGTTGAAGGTTTTGTTGAGGCGACAAATTATTTTTATGAGAAGAGCAAATGTTAAAAAATTCGATTTTTTTTAAAAAAGTAGAATTTTCTACCATTACTTCTTATGCCTATCGCATCAATGACGAGGTTCAAAGCGGTGAAATAGGGTATTATCATCTTTTTAATACGAGTTTGCCACTCATTGAAGAAAGTTTAGAATTTATCAAAAAACAAGATCATGTTAGAAATATTGTTTTGATTGGAATGGGCGGATCAAGTTGCGGGGTTAAGGCTTTAAAAGATATGCTTTTAAATCAAAAAAGCAAGGATAAAAAGCTTTTTATCCTTGATAATACAAGTACTTATTCTTTATTTTCTGTACTAGAAAAACTCAATTTGGAAGAAAGTTTATTTTTAATCACAAGTAAGACAGGTAGCACTATAGAGGTTGTTTCGCTTTTTAAATTGATCATTGATTATTTTAAGATTGAAAATTCTAATTTAAAAAAATATTTTGTTTTTGTTACGGATGAGAATTCTAAATTGCATCAAGAAGGTGAAAATTTAGGTATTAAAAGTTTTTTTATCCCCTCAAATGTTGGGGGACGCTTTAGTGTTCTTTCAGCTGTTGGCATTGTGCCACTTTGTTTTTGTGGCTATGATGTAAAAGCTCTTTTAGAAGGTGCTAAGGCTTGTTTTGATGATTTTTTTATCCATAAAAGAGAAGAAATTTTACAAAAGGCTTATCATTATTGTACACATAAAAATGCACATATCAATGTACTTTTTTCCTATGATGATGTTTTTAAGGGTTTTAATGAGTGGTATATCCAATTAATCGCAGAAAGTCTTGGAAAAAAGCAAGGTTATAAACGCATAGGACTTACGCCTATTGCTTTAATAGGTGCAAGAGATCAGCATAGTTTTTTGCAATTAATCATGGATGGCCCAAAAAATAAAACCGTCACTTTTTTAAAAGTAAAAGACAATGAAAAATCGCCTATAATTCCTGATATTCATTTTAAATTTTTAGATTCTTTGAGCAATAAAGTCAATTTACACGATCTCTTAA
This sequence comes from Campylobacter sp. W0014, assembly GCF_020135975.1. Lineage (NCBI taxonomy): Bacteria > Pseudomonadati > Campylobacterota > Epsilonproteobacteria > Campylobacterales > Campylobacteraceae > Campylobacter > Campylobacter sp. W0014. Next base: position 38,494 of record NZ_JACHTR010000005.1, read on the forward strand.
ACGCACAATGCGATGCGACAATGCATGCTTTGATTTCTGAAAATTTAAGCGTAGATGTTATAGAAATGGAAAAACTTGATGCTTGGCATGTTGGTTATTTGATGTATTATTATGAACTTTTTACTTCAGCTTGTGGCATAATGTTCGGTATTAATACCTATAATCAGCCTGGCGTTGAGGTGGGAAAATTGATTTTAAAAAATATTTTAAAATCCTAACTATTTTTTTAAATAAAAAGAGTATAATAATTTTTAAATAAATTTTATAATATAAATTTTTAATTAATAATAATTATTATTTAAGAATTTTATGTTATAATTTTAAAAAATAAAAAAAGGAGTTAAAATGTCAGTTGTTAAACAATTATTACAAATGCAAGCGGATGCTCATCACTTATGGATTAAATTCCATAATTATCACTGGAATGTAAAAGGTTTGCAATTTTTTTCAATCCATGAATATACAGAAAAAGCTTATGAAGAAATGGCAGAACTTTTTGATGATTGTGCTGAAAGAGTTTTACAACTTGGTGAAAAAGCAATCACTTGTCAAAAAGTTTTAATGGAAAATGCAAAAAGTCCTAAAGTGGGTAAAGATTGCTTTACACCAACTGAAGTGATTGAGTTAATTAAACAAGATTATGAGTATCTTTTAGCTGAATTTAAAAAGTTAAATGAGGTTTCAGAAAAAGCAGGAGACACAACTACAGCCGCATTTGCACAAGAAAATATTGCAAAATATGAAAAAAGTCTTTGGATGCTTAGCTCTACTTTACAAAACACTTGCAAAATGTAATTAAAAAGGGGTTTTTACCCCTTTATGATTTTGATACTTTTTTAAATTTATCATCTAAAAAATCTTTAACTCTTCAAGAATCAAATTTCAAAGAAAAATTACACTCTAAATTTCAAGAAAATAAAGAATATTTGATTCAAATGTATCATTATTCTTTGCTTTCCCATGCTGCTTATTTGAATTTAGATTTAAAAGATATTTTTGTTAAAGTTAGCCAAAAAGAACTCTTTAAGGTTTTGACAAATTTTTCTTATAAAAATGGTATAGCCATAGGAAAATTTGATCCTTTTATAGCATTTTATTTTATAAAAAATTTCGTTTTACTCGCTCATATTAATGAAAATTTCTTAGAATCTAAAGGCGGTTTTAGAGCGAGTTTGTTTCAAGATAGAAACACTCAAGAATTTATTTTAGCCATTGCTGGGAGTGATTTAAGGCCGATTAAATTTGATCTTGGAGATATTTGGAGTGATTTTTTAATTTTAAATCACAAAATCCCTAAAGCACAATATTTATCTCTTTGCTCTTTTTATAAAAAACTCAAATCAAAATTTCAATTTAAAAAAATCACTCTAGTAGGGCATTCTTTAGGCGGATATTTAGCGCAAATTTTTATGGCGCGTTTAGGATTTGCTGTAGATAGAATTTATACCTTTCAAGCTCCTGGACTTTCTAAAAATATAAAAAATAACAGCTTGCATACAAAAAATAATTCTTATCATTTTTATACCCATCATTTACCTAAGGAGCAAATTTGTTGGCATCATTTTAATTTTATCCAAGCCTTGCACTCTAAGAAGGGAAATAAGATCATCTTAAATTTAGGAACAAGGTTACATCACCCAAAACTTTGTCCTGCGATGATTTATAAAGTTTTAAAACTTTTATGAAGAAAAAATTATTATAATATCCTTTTTAAAAGGAAAAAAATGAAAATATTGAATTTTTTCTATGAAAATGCACCCAAATTTGAAATAAGCTATGAAAGAAAAGTGCAAATTTCACAAGCCAATATCATCCTTAAAGGTCCCAAAAAATCAGGCAAAAAAACTTTAATTTTTAATTATCTATCTCAATTTATACCCGAAGAAATTTTATTTTTAAATTTAAGCGATATACGTTTTGAAAAAGAGAGTTTAAAGCAACTTGGAGTTTTTTTGCAAAATCATCATCAAATCAAAATTCTTTGTCTTTATGATCTTGATTTTACTTTGGATTTGAAAGATATCAAAATTCCTATTATAGTAAGCACAGATAAAAAGGATTTGCATTTTAAAGATTTTAAAGAACTTTGGCTTGATTATTTTGATTTTGAAGAATTTATAAGTATCAATAAAAAAAATCTTCCCATTAATCACTTAGTAGGGCTTTTTTTGCAAACTGGACGCAGTGAATTGAGCCAAAAAAATGAGCTTTTAAGGCAAAGTTTTAACTTTTTAGAGCTCGAAATTTTAAAATATTTAGCTAAAAATTTAGGGCAGCAAATTAGCATTTCTAAGTTATTTTTAGAGCTTAAAACAAAAATAAAAACTTCAAAAGATAGCGTTTATCATGCCATAAAAGAGCTTGAAAATCGCTATATTATTTATCCTATTATGCATAGTGAAAAAAAACTTCAAAAGATTTATTTTAGAGATTTTGGCTTAAGAAATAATCTTTGCATTTATAAAGATTTTGCGCATTTATTTGAAAATGTGATTTTAAATGAGCTTTTTAAATTTCAAGAAGATTTTTTTTACAATAAATATTTTCATTTTTTTAGTAAAGAGTTGAAAATCGCTTATATTTCTAGTCCGACTTTGGATATTGATTTGATTAAAATTCGCGCAAGAAAAATCGTTTCTAAGGCTTTAGAATTAGGAATTTATAATGTGATATTTATCACTCTTTCGAGTGAAAATAGTTTTTTAGAGCAAGGGGTTAAATTTGAAATTTTACCTTTTGATAAATTTGCGCTTGGTTTTTAATTTTTAAAAAGATCTAAGCTTGGCTTAGAATTAAGATTATCGTATTTTTCAAGATGATATTTATCCATGACCTTTGTTATGATATCGATGTAAAAATCTTTACGTTCTGAATAAGCGTGCAAGGTTCTTATAGCCTCAGAGCCTTTTATAAGTTTACCTTCTTTCATATCTTGATACCTTGCTTCTCTAAAATTAGCGTAAGCAAAATGTCTGTTTAAATTTAAAACGTAAGAATTAACACTATCTTGCAAAGAATCAAAAATTTTAATTTTATGCTTTTTATTAGGATGTCTTAGATCAGGAATCAAGCCCTTATCGCCCCAAGTCCATTCCCCAAAAAGATTGTTTGCTTCTTTTGCAAAACGACTAGTGCCGGTTGCGCTTTCAACTAAAGCTTGTGCTATGCCCATAGATTTTGGGATAGGAGCGATTCTTTTTTTATACTCATGATAATCAAAAAGATTTTGCACTCGATATTTTTCTTTGAGTTCTAAAAGTTTGGCAAAAGCTTGTTGATTAGCCAATCTAAAGCCATTTTGAAATTCGTATTTAAAAAATGCATCGATGAAATCTTGCTCTTTAGCAATTTCTTTAAAACTTTCATCAAACATCGCATTCATTTTGACAAAAAAAACTTGCCTTTTTTCTTCTATGCTTAAGTTATAATAATCTTCCCCAAAGCCATCTTCTAAATTTGATGTAGCAAAAATTTGACTCAAAAAAAGACTAAGAAAAATTATAATTCGCCTCAAAACAGTATCTTACCTTTCCTTTAAAAAACAATTCTTCATGTTCTAATCTAAAATCAACTTTTTCTCCGCTTTTTGGAAACACGCTAGCTTTATCTTGAATTTTTTGCTTTAAAAATGCAAGATAAAAACAAGCTCCCATTCCTGTTCCACAAGCTAAAGTTTCATTTTCGACACCGCGTTCAAAGGTTCGTACCTTTAAGGAATTTTCATTTATGATTTTTGCAAAATTGACATTTGCATTATACTTTTTTCTCATTTTTTCACAAAGTATGATATCAAATTCATCTAAATTTTTACAAAAATGTACTAAATGTGGCACTCCAGTATCGCAAATTTGCCAAGTTTTTCCAAATTCTTCAAATGGGCTTTTTATATTTTTAACTTGTCCAAATGAAATTTCTACCAAATCATTTTCAACTTCGGCTTTGATCACACCTGCTCCAGTTAAAAAAGTCATTTTTGATGGCGTTTTATTGATATGATGTGCAAAATGTGCCGCAGCTCTTGAGCCATTGCCACACATACTTGCATAAGAGCCATCATTGTTATAAAATTCCCATTCAAAATCGTATTTTTCATGAGGCAAGATCACGATAAAACCATCCGCACCTATGCCTTTATAGCGATCGCAAATTTCTTTAGCTAATTCACTTCTATTTTCTTTTTTATCAGCATTTGTAATGATAAAATCATTGCCATTAGCACAATATTTATAAAATTTCAAATTATTCCTTTGGAGATTTTTTTAATTGTCAGTATGCATTCTTTTTCAAAATCGGCATAAGAGCCAGTATTTTTTATAATCAAATCCGCTTTTTTAAGTTTTTCTTCGATATCCATTTGAGAATAAAGCCTTTCTTTGGCAGCTTTTAAATTTAAATTATCCCTTTTTATAAGTCTTTTTAGACTTAATTCTTTAGGAGAATATATCAAGATCACTTTGCCTAAATTTTCATAAGCCTTGCTTTCAAAAAAAAGTGGAATTTCAACGAAATAGGGTTTATTTTGTTTTTCTAAAATTTGCATTTGCTCTAAAATTTGCATTCTAATTTTTGGGTGGGTAAAATCTTCTAATATTTTTTTTGCTTCCTGATCGTTAAAAATGATACCACCAAGAATTTTTCTATCGATTTTTTTGTTCTCTTTTAATAATTTTTGATTTTTTGTATTGAATTTTGAAAACATTTGTGCAAGTTCTAAAGAGTGTTGATCTAAAATTTCATGAGCGATTTCATCTGCGCTGATGCTTTGAAATCCCATAGAATTTGCAATTTGTATAAAAGTGCTTTTGCCGCAAGCGATTGAAGCGGTTACAAAAAAAGCATTCTTCATCTTATGCCTTATTAAAACTTTTTTCGTTAAAATAACTTTTTATTTCTTAAAGGAAAATTAATGAAAATTTCATATGAAGATGCTGGAGTAAGTATAGATAACGGTAATGCTTTTGTTGAGGCTATAAAGCCACTTGTAAAAGAAACTTTTAATGAAAATGTTATCGGTGGCATAGGATCTTTTTCAGGTGCTTTTAGAATGCCAAGTGGCTTTAAAAAGCCTGTGATGTTAAGTGCTACAGATGGAGTTGGGACTAAACTTCGCTTAGCTATAGACGCAAAAAAATACGACACCATAGGGCAAGATTTGGTTGCGATGTGTGTGAATGATCTTATTTGTAATTTTGCTACGCCTTTATTCTTTTTGGATTATTATGCTACGGCTAAATTAGAAGTGGATGTTGCAAAAGTCGTTGTTGAAGGGATCGCTAAGGGTTGTAAGTTGGCAAATTGTGCTTTAATCGGCGGTGAAACTGCTGAAATGCCTGGAATGTATGCAAAAGATGATTTTGATCTTGCGGGTTTTGCTGTGGGTATGGCTGAAGAAGATGAAATCGATCGAAGCAAATTTGTAAAAAATGGTGATATTTTATTGGCACTTCCAAGTTCTGGACTTCATTCTAATGGCTATTCTTTAGCTAGAAAAGTGCTTTTTGAAAGTTTAAAGATGAAGTTTGATGATAAAGTAGAAGGGAAAAATTTAATCGATGTTTTATTGGAGCCTACAAGAATTTATGTGCGTGAATTTCTTACTTTAAAACCTTTTATCAATGCTTTAGCACATATTACCGGTGGGGGCTTGGTTGAAAATTTACCGCGTGTTTTACCGCGTGGAATGGGAGCAATCATCCGAAAACATCATCTTAAAACCCCTGAAATTTTCTATACTATAGGCGAAGCGGTTGAAGAAAATGAAATGTATAGAAGTTTTAATATGGGTGTTGGTTTAGTGATGGTGGTTGATCCATCAAATGTAAGCAAGGTTTTAGAGGCAAGTGATGCTTTTATCATCGGTGAAATTGTGATCAATGAAGGTATAGTTTTAGAGTGAAAGCAAATTATTACAATGCTTTATGTGCCCAAATGTATGAAATTTTGTATGCAAAAGTTTCCAAAAATTTTGATAAAATTGCTAAAGATGATACAAGTGAAATGTTTTATGTGAATGTATCAATTAAGGAAAGGAGATAAAGAATGAAAAATTTAGATTTACGGGGGGGGGTATAAGCAACTTTGCGTAGGATTTTATTGTCCTTATGCTATAGGAGATATGATTGCAAGTTTAAAAATGCTTTATGCACTCAAAGCAATTTTTAATGCCAAGGTGATTATATTTTGTAGAAAAAATATCCAAACTCTTGTAGAAAGTTTAGATTTTGTTGATGGATTTGAAGTGATTAATCCTTTTAAAAGTGAAAATCTAACTTCAATTTTAGAAAAAATTAATTCTTATTATTTTGATTATATTATTCCATATCATTCTAGATCTTCTGAAATTAAATTCTTATTGCAAAGTAATGCTAAGCACATCATTGCTAGGCTTAAATGGATAAGTTTTTTTCATCCGCGTTGTATTACTTTTAGTTTTAAGAAGCGATTTTTTAGAAATAAAAGTATAAAAACAAGAATGCCACATTGCATAAGAAAAATCAATCCAAAACTTTTTGATGAAAAAATTAAAAATCTATGTTTTGATACTAGGATCAAAATTCCAACTAAAAATCAAATTTTTATTCAAAATTTCTTAAATTCTTACAAGTTAAAAGAAAAAGATTTTATTGTGATCAATCCTTTTGCTATCACAACTTCATATAATCTAAGCATTCAAGATTACATCACTTTAATTTGTAAAGCCAGTTTGATGAAAAAAGTTATCATTCCTACTTATGAAGTAGTCCATCAAGAATTTATGGAACAAATAAATAGCTTAGATACTTTGTTGAATAAACAAATTTTTATCTTTAAAAATAATGAGGATATTTTAAATTTAGTCGCCTTGCTTAATTACTCTAAATGTCTGATTAGTCCTAGCACAGGAACGATTCATCTTGCTACCAATCTTGAAATTCCAAGCATAGGTTTATATCCTTATAAGGATGATGTGCAATGGCCAACTTTTAATAAAAATTATGTTTTTATCCCAAAACCACAAAAAGAGTTAAGTAAGCAAGAGATTAATGAAATCATTGAGGAATGTTTGGACAGGTTAAAGCAATTACTTGATTAAAATTTGTTCGTTAAAATATAGAGATTTTCTGGATAATTTTTATTGGAATACTTTGTCAAATAGAAATTATGATCTAAGCGCTAAAATCCAAATGTTAAAGAAGAAAAATTTTTGCGTGAAGTGGAAGAAATTTTAGAGGAATTAAAACAAAATCAAGAAAAAGCTAAAGAGTTATTTGCTGGCATCTTAAAAACTATAAGATAAACTAGATTTAAAATGGTTTATATAAAATACAAAGTTTAAATTATTTTTTTACAAGGAAAATTTATGGAAGATCGACAAAAAATCGCTAGAAATGTGAAAATTCTTGCTCTTATAGGTTTAACGTTTGGCTTGTTAGGTTTTACTCCTATGGTAGGTTTATGTTTTAGTTTAGTTAGTTCTATTTTATATATCATTGTTTTATATAAACTCAAAGTTCATGCCGGTGCTAAGAATTTATTTAGTAATTTGTTTATTGCCATATTTATAAATTTAATTTTCTTTTTATTTGTTATTTTAATTTTGCATCCAACCGGTCATATAAGTTTTGAACATGTAGTGGAAATAATTGCAGTATGTATGATTATTGATTGTTTATTATCTTATAAATTTGTCAAGAATATATTTTATGAAATCGCAAGAGTAACCCATCAAAAATATTTTATCAAAGCTTTTAATTTGTTTTTTATAGGTTTATTTATATTTGTTGTAAGTGTGAGTATAGGTTTATTTTTATTAAATTTAAATGTTAATTTTTCTTTTTTTTATATGTTTGATGTGCTTTTGAATAGAGCATCTAGTGGGGGTGCCTTTTTTTCAATTGGTGCTTCAATCTTAATTTTTATAGCAGCTTTATTTTTAATTATAGGGTTTATTTATCATGCTTTAGCTTGGTTAAATTTTGAAAGCTTTGATGAAGGGATAAAAGAAGAAAATTATACAACAACTACTCAAGGATTAAAGCTTATTAAAATTATAATGATTTTTGCTTTAATATTAAATTTTCTTTTGAACACTAGTGTTCGGATTGTTTATGATTTTATTTTCCCTTATATTTTTTTCTCAGAAATAGAAGTTTTTAATTTCGAGTCGATTTTTTCCCCTAAAGCAATTGCAATTGTTTTAGAATATCTTTTTTGTATATTTTCTTTTATATCTATTTTATTACTTTGTAAAAAGATACGATCGTATAAAATGTTATTGTTTTTTATTTCGTGGATGGTTTTTGGTTGTATCGGTAGTCATTTGATTCCGCTATATGATTATTTTACATCTTTATATGGGTTTTTTCTTTGTAGTGCCTTAATTTTAATTTTAAGTATTGCATCAGCATTTTTCTTTTTTAAAGAACTAGTCAAAATAAGTGGAATGAAAATCTTTTTTGTAGTTTTTATTTTTTTATTTGCTTATCATTTTTACCCAAGAGATAATGTGCTGGTAATTTCTCAATTAGAATATCTTATAAAATTTTTTGGCTTAAAAACTAATTTTATAAAAGTTTATTTAAAAAGTTTTATAGTGTTTTTTGATCTAGAAAAATTTACTTATTTTCGTATTAATTTAAATTGTATCTATATCATCCTTTCTATTGTTGCTTGGAGTCGGTTGAAGATAAAAATTATGCCTAAGGCATAAAAACTATATCAACCAAACTCTCATTTTCTAAAATTTCACATTCTTTAGGAACGATCATTAATGCAGCCTTGTGATTAAGGTTGTTAATGATCGCACTAGAGCCTTCTTTTTTCCCTTCTAAATTGACTAAAATACGTCCTTCCTTAAATTCTACATTGCAAGCAACGAATTCCAAATAAGGCGTTTTTTTCTTATAACTTCCTTGTAAGAAAGCTTTAATGATGTAATCTTTTTCTTGACACAACCAAGAATTTAAAATCTCTCTAGCATAAAGATTAAACATCACCATAGCAGAGTATGGAAAACCAGGTAAGGCAATGATGAATTTATGATTTGCTTTAGCGATTTTGATGTGGCGTCCCGGTTTGATATCTACTTTATCAATGATGATTTCATACTCTTTAATAGCACTTTTTAAAAAATCAAAATCCCCCATAGAAACTCCACCTGTTGTGATCAAAATATCGCAGGACTCTAAAGCACTTTCTAAAGTTACTAATGTCGCTTTTTCATCATCTTTTAAAAGTGGAAAAACCCTTGTATCGCAAGCTAAATTTTTAGCTAAACTAGCAATAGCGATGTGATTGGAGGAGCGAATTTGAGCAGGATTGTCCAAGGTTTCTCCTAGATCTTTGATTTCACTACCACTGCTTAAAACTCCAATGATTGGTTTTACAAAAACGCTGATGTGAAAAAAGCCTAATTCTGCTAAAAGTGCAATTTCACTATAATTTAATTTTGTGCCTTTTTTGAGTAAAATTTCATCTTTTTTATAATTTTCTCCAATTTTTCTAACCGCAAAACCTTTTTTAACGCTTTTTTCTATAAAAATTTGATCTTTTTCTATGCGGACGTTTTCAATGGGAATAAGTGTATCGCTTCCCAAACTCATCAAAGAGCCCGTAAAAGTTTTAACACAAGTTCCATTTACAACTTCAAATTGTGGCATGGTGCCTGCAGGGGTTGTACCTAGAATTTTTAAAGCTTTATCTTGATCTTCAAATTTAATCGCATAGCCATCCATAGCCGAAGTTTCCATTTGGGGCTCATTTTTAAGCGCTTTAATATCACAAGCTAAGATACGTCCTAAACATTGAGTGAGTGCTATTTTTTCTATTCTTTCATGACTTTTTATATGAGAATGTAAAATTTTTAAACTTTCTTCATAAGAAATTAGCATTGATTATCCTTTACCAATTTAAATTCTAAATCTTTATAATCATAATAAACACTATAAATTTCATCAGGAGTGTCAAAAACGCGATGAAAATCTTTCCATAAAGGAAAGATTTTTCAAGTTTGTTTATCGCTTTCTAATTTTTTATCATTTAAATCTGTTGCTCCAAAAATAGCAAATTCTTGAATTTGTTTGATCATGATAAAATTCCAGCCCCTAAAAGCTTACTTGATCTATCTAGGGCATAAATTCTTTCACCATTTTTAAGATCATATTTCCAAATGGGCGCATTAGTTTTAAAATCTTCTACAAAGTCATTTATAAGTTTTAAGCCTAATTTTCTTTGTTTGCTTAAAATACCTGCAAAATATGAACTTTCTCCAACTTTTACATCGCCAATAGAATGCGCAAATAAAAGATAAGCAGGCTCTTTTTGAAGTCTTTCTTGCCAATTTTTAAACCAAGAAATGAGTAAAGGCTCGTAAATATCAAAGCTTAAACCCTCTACTTTATCATCATCTCTGACTATGCCGCAAAAGGTGATTAAAGCCCCACAATTTTGTTTGATGCTAAATTCATACCATTTTGTATAAATTTCAGGGATATTTAAAGGGCCTTTATGGAGTGAAAAGTATTCCATTAACCACCACCAACAGGAGGTAAAAGCGCTATTTTATCTCCATCTTTAAAAGTTGTATTCTCATCAAAAATGATTTCATCATTTAAGGCTACCGCACAAAGATCAAGCCATTTTTTCAAACTTTCATCTTGTTTTAAAAACTCTTTTAATTCTTTTAAATTTTTAACTTCTAATTCCAAACCGGCTTTGTTAATGGGTCCTAGAAATTCAATTTTTATCATTATTTGCCTTTACTTCTAAATTGCCCATCATGCCTAAATCTTCATGTTCTAAAATATGACAATGATACATTCTAAGTCCAACAAAATCTTGTTTCATCCTTAGTCTTAATTCTTCTTTTGGACGAACGTTGATTGTATCTCTTAAGGCTCTAAATTCAGCTTTTTTTATGGTACCATTTAGTTTCGATGAAATAAGTTCAAATTGCGTTCCATGTATGTGAAAAGGATGATCCATGTGTGAGTCATTGATAACGATCCAATCCTCAACAACCCCAACCTTTGAAATCAAGTCTATGCGGTTTAGATCGTAGGTTTTTTTATTGATTAAAAACATAGAAGCTAAAGCAGCTTTTTGCTCTTCTTTGCTTTTTTTCATCATGCCGTGCATTTTGTGATGATCTTCACTCATTATGATTTCTTTGAAATCTTGAGGTTCTTTTAAGCTTTCAAATTTTCTTAAAGTAGAAGGCAGATTTTTAGGATTTTTTTCTATATTAACATGGGCTAAGAATAAATTTTCTTTTTTTTCTTTAACCATCATTTTATCTCTATCATAATAAATGCTTTCTAGTTTTAACTCCCCTTTTTTATCTGCTTGTATAAAAACTTCCACTCTTGAAGCAGGAGTTAAAAATAATTCTTCTTTGATTATAGGTTTTTCTATAAGCCCACCATCAGTTCCCACTAAGATAAATTTGGCATTTTGAATTTTTAAGTTTAAATATCTTGCCGAACAAAGATTATAAAGACGAATTCTTTCACCTTGCAAAGAAATTTTAGGTTGATATTGTCCGTTGATCAAGACAAATTCACCCTCTCTTCCATTGAGCCAATCTGTTAAAGTATTTTCAGGAATTTGCGCGTTTTCATCAAGTCTTAAATCACTAAAAACCAAGTCTTTTTCATTAAAATGAGATAAAGTATCTTTTCTAGCCTTGATCACAAAAATTCCAGCCAGTCCCATATAAACTTGTTTAGAGGTGATATAATGAGGATGAGGATGATACCAGTATGTGCCTGCAGAATTTAAAGGCAATGTGAAACGATAAATTTTTTCCTTTCCGGCTAAAATAGGATCATGTGGGCTGCCATCTTGATCAGGCGGAACAGGAACGCCATGCCAATGTATAGTTGTAGGTTCTTTGAGTTGATTTTTGACTAAAATTTCAACCGTGTCGCCTTCATAAACTTCTATTTTTGGGCCAGGGATTAAACCATTGTAAGTGTAGCATTTGGTTTTTTTGCCTTTGATGAGTTCTATTTGGCTTTCTTTAATCTCTATAGTAGCGCGGAAAAAATTTTTTTCTTTGCTTTCATTTTTAAGCAAAGTTAATTTTTTTAGTTTTTTTCCACTTGGAAATTGATCCTTTCTAAGAAGTTTAAGATTATTAGGCGCAAAATTGATAAAAGAAGTGTTGATGGCATTAGGAGTATTATTGTGATGCATTTGATGCATAGGTGAGCCATAAGCGATGCCAATACTTGCTAAACTTAAAGCATTAAATTTTAAAAATTGTCTTCTATTCATTATAAATTCCTTAAAATGGTAAAATCATATTATAATCATTATTTTTAAAAGCTCAGTAAATTATTTAAAATTTGGCTTGTTTTTGGTATTATTTCGCAAATTATAAGGAAGTGCTTATGTATGAAAAAATTCAAACCCCAGCTTATATTTTAGAGGAAGATAAATTACGTAAAAATTGCGAACTTTTAGCCTATGTTGGCGAAGAAAGTGGGGCAAAAATTTTACTAGCCCTTAAAGGTTTTGCTTTTTCAGGAGCGATGAAGATTGTCGGAGAATATTTGCAAGGTTGCACTTGTAGCGGACTTTGGGAAGCACAATTTGCTAAAGAATACATGGATAAAGAAATTCATACTTATTCCCCAGCTTTTAAAGATGATGAGATCAAAACAATTTCTTCTTTATCGCATCACATTGTTTTTAATTCTTTATATCAGTTTGAAAAATATAAAAATATATGCGTTAAAAATTCCCTTGGACTTCGTTGCAATCTTGAATTTTCTTTAGCCCCAAAAGAGCTTTATAATCCTTGTGGAAGATACTCTAGACTTGGAATTCGTGCTAAGGATTTAATGTATGCTAATTTAGAAGGTATTGAGGGTTTGCACTTTCATGCTCTTTGCGAAGAAAGCGCACAGGCCTTAGAACAAGTTTTAAAGGTGTTTGAAAATAATTTTTCTTCATGGATCAAAAAGATGAAATGGGTGAATTTTGGCGGAGGTCACCATATCACAAAAAAAGGTTATGATGTTCAAAAGCTTATTGATCTTTGTAAGAAATTTAGTGATAAATACGGCGTTCAAGTGTATTTGGAACCAGGGGAAGCTGTGGGTTGGCAAACAGGTGTGCTTGTATCCAGCGTGGTTGATCTTATAGAAAATGAAAAGAAAATTGCTATTTTAGATACCTCAAGTGAAGCACATATGCCAGATACTATTATCATGCCTTATACAAGCGAAGTTCAAGACGCTAGAATTTTAAACACAAGAGAAGGAGAAAGCATCTCTTCTTTAGAAAAAGATGAGATAGCGTATTTATTAACAGGCAATACTTGTTTAGCCGGTGATGTGATGGGAGAGTATGCTTTTAAAAAAGAGTTAAAAAGGGGCGATAAGGTTGTCTTTTTGGATCAAATTCATTATTCTATCGTTAAAAATACAACTTTTAATGGCATAAGATTGCCTAATTTGATATTTTTAGATAAAAATAAGAATTTAAAAACTATAAGGGAATTTACTTATGAAGATTATGCAAAAAGGAATTAATTTATTATTTCTATTTTGCATAAAATATTTTTTATTTTAAAATGTACTGATATTTTTTTTATTTTGATTTTTGATATTTTATACTTTTATAAACAATGAATTTTTCTTATTTTTAACGATTGTTTGTATTAAAAATTTTTAAAATTCAGTTTTTTTTAACTCAAATCATAATAAGATAAAATCTATTAAAATAGGATTTAAAAGACTATATTAAGTCGTATTTGCATAATAAAGCCTGTTTTATTTCTACAATCTAAATTTTCTTAGGGATTGATTTATGAATTTAGAGCAATTGAGATTGGCAAGAAGTCTTTATTATCAATTTTTTGGTGATCTTTTTGTTTTTTCTTTTTCTAAACAGCACTTAGATTCTTTACATCGTTGTTTGGAAGTAATGAAAGAAAATTTGTTTGATGAAAATTTGTTGGATAGTTTTGATTTGTTATTGCAAAATTCGCAAAAAAACTTGGAGTTATTTTTTAAAGAATACGAAGAGCTTTTCTTATCTTTAAAAAGTGCTATTCCTATGACATTTTCATATCTTGAAGAAGGTTTTGAAAATTCAAAAGCCTTACTTTGTGTAAGAGAAATTCTTTCAAAAAGTATTTTAAGACGCAATGAAATGAAATTTAAAGAGAGTGAAGATAATGTAGGATTTTGTTTTTTATTAATGAGTGAGTTTTTAAAGTTAAAAGAAGACGATTTGGCTAAGGAGTTATTTCAAAAACTTATTCATCAAAATATTGATGAATTTATCACGCTAATTTTAGAGCATAAAAAAGCGTATTTATATAAAGAAATAGCCAAGATACTTGCAACTTTTATAGAATTTGAAAGATCTTGTTTTGATCTTGGTAAAGTTTTAAAAACCACTTCTAAAAAAGTTCAAAACGATCTTTCAAGATCTGAAATTTTAAGAAGAGAAACCAATAAAAAAAGGAGGATGAGTGCAAAATCGTAGAGAATTTCTTAAAAAATCCGCTTTGGCTTTAGGAAGTGCTAGTTTATTGCCTAGTGCCGGTTTAGCTTTTGCTAAAGAAGAAAATAAAGATGTAGTAAAAGGTAGAAGTAAGAAAAAAGAAGTACTTTTTCAAAGAAGTGCAAATTGGGAAAATTATTATACAAAGGCTGAATAATGTCAAGTGTTGATATAAAACTTAATCGTCGTAATTTTCTAAAAATGGCGGCTCTTTCAAGTTTAGCTACCCCTTTGCTTGCAAGAAGTGAAAATCTTAGAGAAGCAAGCAAGGCTGAATTAAAAGAAGCGTTTGAGGGAAGCAAAAAAATTAAGACAATCTGTACAGCTTGCTCTGTAGGTTGCGGCATCATTGCTGAAGTGCAAAATGGAGTTTGGGTGCGTCAAGAAATCGCTCAAGATCATCCAATAAGTTTAGGCGGGCACTGCTGTAAAGGATCTGATATGATTGATATGGTACGTTCTCATGTGCGTTTAAAATATCCTATGAAAAAAGAAAATGGAGAGTGGAAACGCATTTCTTATGAACAAGCTTTAAGTGAGATCGGAGAAAAACTTGCCGCTTATCGTAAAGAAAATCCAGAAAGCGTGATGTTTTTGGGATCTGCTAAGCTCAATAACGAACAAGCTTATTATATAAGGAAATTTGCAGCATTTTTTGGAACCAATAACGTAGATCATCAAGCTCGAATTTGACACAGCGCAACAGTCGCCGGTGTGGCGAATACATTTGGTTATGGCGCTATGACAAACCATCTTGGAGATATACAAAAAAGTAAGTGCATTATTGTTATTGGCGCAAATCCTGCGGTTAATCATCCAGTAGGTTTTAGGCATTTCTTAAAAGCTAAAGAAAAGGGTGCTAAGCTTATTGTTGTAGATCCTAGATTTACAAAAAGTGCGGCAAAGGCGGATATTTACGCAAGAATTCGTCCAGGAACTGATATAGCTTTTATGTATGGAATGTTAAAGATTATTTTTGATGAGGGTTTAGAGGATACAAAATATATCGATGAAAGGGTTTTTGGAATCGATAAAATTCGTGAAGAAGCTGCAAAATGGACAGCGGAAGAAGTTGAAAATGTCACAGGAATTTCTAAAGAGCTTTTGGTAGAGATCACTCATGAAGTGGCTAAAAATAAACCGACTACTTTAGTATGGGCCATGGGTTTAACTCAACATTCTGTAGGAACTTCAAATACGCGTTTAGCTCCTATTTTACAGATGGTACTTGGAAACATAGGTAAATTTGGCGGCGGGGTTAATATCTTACGTGGTCATGATAACGTTCAAGGTGCATCGGATATGGCTTGTTTGAGTGAAAATTTACCAGGTTATTATCCTTTAAATGAAGCGACTTGGAGGTATTACGCTAAAATTTGGGGCGTGGATTATGAATGGCTTTTAGGAAATTTTGTCAGCAAAGATTGGATGCATAAAACCGGACTTTCTCTTGCTAGATGGTGGGCAGCAGCTTTAAATGGCAAAGATGGAAATGATAAAGTTGATAATGCAGAAACGCCTTTAAAAGCTTTAGTTGTTTTGGGAAATGGTATCACTTCAACCGCACAGCAAGCTAAAGTCAAAGAAGGTTTAGAGGCTTTAGAACTTTTGGTTTTAGCAGATCCTTTTGTAAATGAAGCAGGTATTATCGCAGAAAGAAAAGATGGAATTTATCTTTTACCGGCTGCAACTCAATTTGAAACCAGTGGAAGTGTAACTGCGACTAATCGTAGTGCGCAATGGAGATTTAAGGTTGTTGATCCACTTTATGAGAGCATGGAAGATCAAGAAATTTTATTTGAACTTGCTAAAAAGCTTGGCTTTTATGAAGATTTCACTAAAACTTTGCGAGATGAAAAAGGCGAGATTGTTTGGCCTGAAAATGCTACAAAAGAAATTGCTAGAGCGGTTAGAAGTATAGGTTTAAATGGTTGGAGTCCTGAAAGACTTAAAAAACATACTTTAAATTGGGATAAATTTAACGAAGTCACTTTAGAGGGAAAAGATGAGGTTGATGGTGAATATTACGGACTTCCTTGGCCTTGCTGGAGTGATAAACACCCAGGAACTCCTGTACTTTATAATGTAGATGTTGAAGTAGCAAAAGGCGGTATGGGCTTTAGAAATAATTTTGGGCTTGAATACGAAGGTGAGAGTTTATTGGCTAAAAATGCACCTTTAAATTCTCCAATTGATACAGGTTATCCACAAATCACTAAAGAAAATATTGAAAAAATTTTAGGAATTACTTTAAGTGCTGAAGAAAAAGAAAAAATGGGCGCAACTTGGTCTTATGATGATAGTAATATTATCGCAAATAAATGTATGGAAAAAGGCATAGTTCCTTATGGTAATGCTAAAGCTAGAGCTATTGTTTGGACTTTTAAAGATAAAATTCCACTTCACCGAGAACCTCTTCATTCTCCAAGAAATGATTTGGTGCAAAAATATCCTACTTTTGAAGATCAAAAGGCACTTTATCGCGTGGATACAAAATTTATTTCTGTGCAAAAGGCTAAGGATTATTCTAAGGAATTTCCACTCAATCTTATCACAGCAAGACTTGTTAATCTAAATGGTGCGGGTATGGAAAATAGAGCTTCTATGTATCTTTCACGTTTAACGCCTGAAATGTTTTGTGAGATCAATCCAGAGCTTGCAAAAGAAAAAAATATCCAAAAAGGGGATATGATTTGGATTCATTCTCCAGAGGGAACAAAAATTCATGTTAGGGTGAAGCTCAATCCAGGTATTGCAAAAGAAATGATTTTCTTACCTTTTCATTTTACTGGAGTAATGCAAGGGGTGAATTTAACCCATAATTTTCCTGAAGGAACTAAGCCTTATGTGAGCGGAGAGAGTGCCAATACAATTACAAATTATGGTTATGATATTATGTGTCAAATTCCAGAAACCAAAGGCGGACTTTGTCGCATTTCTAAGGATGGAAAATGAGTAAAGAAAATTTTATAAATTTAGAAAAAGATCGTTTAAAATTCTTTTGCGATAATGAACGTTGTATTGATTGCAATGGTTGTGCGGTTGCTTGTGATGAGGCTCATGAACTTCCTATTAATATCCGCCGCCGCCGCGTGATCACTCTTAATGAAGGCGTGCAAGGAAAAGAAGTTTCAACTTCTATTTCTTGTATGCATTGTGATGATGCACCTTGCTCTATTGTTTGCCCTGTGGATTGTTTTTATATACGTGCTGATGGTATTGTTTTGCACGATAAAGAAATTTGTATAGGCTGTGGTTATTGCTTGTATGCTTGTCCTTTTGGTGCTCCACAGTTTCCAAAAGATAGTGCTTTTGGCAATAAAGGCATCATGGATAAATGTACAATGTGCGCAGGTGGTCCAGAAGAAACAAATTCACAAAAAGAAAGAGAGCTTTATGGACAAAATCGTATCGCAGAAGGTAAAGTACCGGTGTGCGCAGCTATGTGTTCAACTAAGGCTTTATTGGTGGGCGAAAGTTCAAAAATCGAAGAAATTTATCAAAATAGACTTAATAATAGAAACTATGGCATTGCTTCACCTAAAGAAAGTATAGAATGGAAAATCGCCTATATAGGAAAGGAACGTTTATGAAAAAAATGTTTATCTTGCTTTTTTCTTGTTTTGTAAATTTATTAGCTTATGGCGAAGAAAGAATGGGACAAGATACACAAATATGGGATCATCATCGAATCAGTAATATTCCAAATTATCATACTTTTGGTCAATTTTGGACGAGTTTACAAGGAGAATATATTGCAACGATTGCTTTAATTGCCATTATCGCTGCTTTGAGTGCTTTTGCTTTGCATTATATGGTGATTGGACCAAAGCAATTTTCTCATAATAGGAAGAAAATTTACACTTTTAGCTTATTTGAAAGAATTTTTCATTTTATTGCGGCTCTTTCTTGGATTATTTTAATCCCTACTGGGCTAATTATGATGTTTGGATCTACTTTTGGGGGCGGAAATTTTGTTAGAATTTGTAAAAATTTACATGCTTTGGCGATGATTTTATTTATCATTTCTATCATTCCAATGTTTTTATGCTGGATTAGAAGAATGCTTCCCGCAAGTTATGATATTAAATGGCTTATGATTGTTGGGGGTTATTTAAGCAAAGTTAAAAAGCCAATTCCTGCAGGTAAGTTTAATTTTGGTCAAAAAACTTGGTATTATATTGCTGTATTTGGCGGCCTTTTGATGATTGTTACAGGTTTGTTTATGTACTTTGTGGATTTTGACTCTGTTGTGATTCAAAATTTTTTAGGTTTAACTCAAATAGAACTTTTAAGGATTTCTGCTATAGTGCATAATATTTTAGGCATTGTATGTGTAGTATTTTTTGGAGTGCA
The DNA here is from genome assembly GCF_020135975.1 of Campylobacter sp. W0014. Lineage (NCBI taxonomy): Bacteria > Pseudomonadati > Campylobacterota > Epsilonproteobacteria > Campylobacterales > Campylobacteraceae > Campylobacter > Campylobacter sp. W0014. The sequence continues at coordinate 57,346 of NZ_JACHTR010000005.1, forward strand.
TATTTACATGGCTGTTTTTGCAATCAAAGGAAGTATCCATTCTATGATCACTGGTTATAAGGAAGAAGAAGAGGTTTATATTTTGCATCATTATTGGTATAAAGAACTTGAGGATAAAAAGAAAGTTTGATAATTTTTTATGGAGTATTGATGGAACCTTTATTTACAACTCAAATTTTAAAATACAAAGGCGATGAAGCTTTTACTTGTGATGATACTTTAGTACGTGAAATCAAGCTTGAAATTTTTATCAATAGTGAAAAAATCGGTGCTTTAATGGCAACACCTGTTGATGAACAAGCCTTAGCGGTTGGGTATTTGATGAGTGAAAACATCATTGCTAGAGTGGAGGATATTCAAAAAATTGAAAGTAAAGATGATGGCATGAGTGTATATATTGAAGCAAAAATTGATCAAGAAAATCTTGCTAAACTCAATTCCCAAGGAGTTGTGATCAGTGGTTGCGGGAGAGCACATACAGCTAATATTGATATAGAAAATATTGAAGCCATGAAAATATCTTCTAAAGCTCAATTTAGTAAAGATTATATTTTAAAACAAATGAGTCAATTTTATACTCAATGTGATTTATATGAAAAAACAGGATGTGTGCATACAGCTAAGCTTTTTTTTGATGAAAAAACGTTTTTTATCGGAGAAGATATCGCTCAGCATAATACCATAGATAAGGCTTTAGGAAAGGCAAGATTGGCTGGAGTTAATCTTGATCAGTGTTTTTTAATGGTAAGCGGTCGCTTGAGTTCTGAAATGGTTGCTAAGACGATTATGCATAGAGTACCGATTTTGGTTTCAAGAACGGCTCCTACTTGCTTGGGTGTGATGATAGCAAGAAAATTTGACTTAAGCCTTTGTGGTTTTGCAAGAGAAGATAAGATCAATATTTATAGTGGAGATTTTCGAATTCATGGATGATAAAAAAATACTCTCTTATATGAAAGAAATGCTAAATAGCAATGAAAAATTAGATTGCGGAACAGCTTTTAAAATAGCAAAAAAATTCTCAAAAAATATTGAAGAAATAGGCAAACTTGCCAATGAAAATAATATCAGAATTGATAATTGTGAATTGGGTCAATTTGGACATTTGGATTTTGAAAAAGGAAAAATTGAAGTCTTAAAAGAATTAGAACCAAAGCTTGATCATAAAAGAAGAATTTTTTGTGAAGAAGCTAGAGATATTGCTCAAAAAAGTTGTGGTTTAAAAAGCATGCGTTCGGCTTTAAAGGCATATAAAATTGATGTGAAATATTGCAAACTCGGTTGTTTCAAGGAGAAAAAAGGGAAGCAATTTATTATTAGAACTAAAACTTGGATTGAAAATTCAGACGGAGACTTGCTTTTTGGTAAAGGAAAAACTGAACTTTTGGAACTAATAGGACAAACGGGAAGTTTATTGCATGCTTCTAAACTGATGGGAATAAATTATAAAAAAGCATGGATGCATCTACAGGTTTTGCAAAAAAATTCTCAAGAAATTTTAGTAAGTACAAGACAAGGAAGATCGAAAGAATCAGGGACAAAATTAACTCCTAGGGCTATAGAACTGATGGAGAATTTTGCTCTTTTGCAAAAAGATATAGAAGAATATGCTAATAAACGTTTTAAGGAATTATTTTTAAAACATAAAAAAAATTAATTTTTTCTTTTAAGCTTATTTTGTTATAAAAAATAATATAATTTAACTATAAATTTTTAAATATAATTTAGATGAGGTTGTAAATCAAATGTTTAAGTCTTTAAATATTGCTTCAAAACTTATTTTGTCAGTTGCAATTGTTGTGATATTAGGTTTAATATTTTTAATTTTTTTAATTACAGATCAAGTAAGTCAGAATATTGCTAAAAATACTGAAAGCATTATTTCTGCAACTTCTAAAGAATATGCCACCCATACTCAAGGTATATTTAATGAAATGATAGCTTTGAATAAAAGTGAAGCTTATACATTAACAGATATGTTTAAATCAACTGATAAAGATGATTGGGATATCGATAGCATCACAAATGTTCTTATTAATCTTTTTGATAATAGTGCTTATGCAAGCTATACTTATCTTTATTTATTAGATCCACCAGCATACTTTAAAGATGAAAGTAAATTTTTTAATACCAAAAATGGTAATTTTGTTATTTTATATACAGATGAAGATATTAAAAAACGTGGAGGAATTGAAGTTTTACAATCTGTAGATGATATTGTAAATTTTTCTGTGGTGCAAGATATTATAAAAAATGCTAAATATGGAGAAGATCAAATTTATATCGGTCAGGCCATAAAAATGAATTTAAGTGGTAAACCTTTTGATGGTATGAATTTGGCTATGCCAATTTTTGGCAAAAAAAATAAACTCGTAGGTGTTGTAGGTTTAGTTCTAGATTTTGAAAATATCGCAAATTATTTACTTGATAAGAAATCATTCCTTTTTAATGGACAATTAAATGTTTTATTAAATTCTAAAGGTTATATAGCCGTACATCCTAATAAAAATTTAATTCTTCAAAATCTTATAAAGGTTAACAATAGAGGAGAACAAACAGAAGAAGTTTATAGAGCTTTATCTGAGGGAAAAAATGGAATTTTTAATTATGTTGCTTCGACAAATGATGACTCTTACGCAAGCTTAAGCAGCTTTAAGGCCGGAGATTCTACCTGGAGTATCATGGTAACAGCACCAAAAGATTCTATTTTTGCGCCTTTAAGAAAACTTCAAATGCTTATTATTGGATCTTCTGTAGCTTTTGTTCTTATAGTTTTAGCTGTAGTGTATTATTGTGTTAGGAGAATTGTTGGAATTAGACTTCCAATTATTTTAAAATCCCTAGAATCATTCTTTAAATTTTTAAATTATGAAAAAATAGAACTTAAACCTATAGAAATTTATGTTAATGATGAAATTGGTTCTATGGGAAGAATGATTAATGAAAATGTTGAAAAAACTCGCAATTCATTAAAGCAAGATCAAGAAGCAGTTGATGAATCTGTTCAAACTGTTAAAGAAATTGAGGGTGGAAATTTTAGAACAAGAATTTCTAAAATTCCTATTAACCCTCAATTAGTCGAACTTAAAAATGTTTTAAATAGAATGCTCGATGTATTGCAAAATAAAATTGGTTCCGATATGAATAAAATTAATAGAGTCTTTGATAGCTATAAGGCGCTTGATTTTAGCATTTCAGTGGATAATGCTCAAGGACAAGTTGAACTGACAACAAATATTTTAGGGGAAGAAATTAGAAAAATGCTTATAACGTCTTCGCAATTTTCTAAAGAATTGGCTTCTCAATCTGAAGAATTAAAAGCTTCAATGCAAAAATTAACAGAAAGTTCAGATACTCAAGCGCAGTCACTTGAGCAAAGTGCTGCAACTATAGAACAAATAAGCCATTCTATGCAAAATATCAATGGTAGAACTTTAGAAGTTACAAGTCAAGTTAATGATATTAGAAATATAGCTGGTGTTATTAAAGATATCGCAGAGCAAACGAATCTTTTGGCACTTAATGCAGCTATAGAAGCTGCACGTGCTGGAGAACATGGACGCGGTTTTGCTGTTGTAGCTGATGAAGTAAGACAACTTGCTGAAAGAACTGCAAAATCGTTGAATGAAATTGAGGCAAATATTAATATATTGGTTCAAAATATCAATGAAGTTGCAGAGTCTGTAAAAGAACAAACCCTTGGAATCACTCAAATTAACGACACCATCATGCAACTTGAAGCTGTTACAAAAGAAAATGCTGAAATTGCTAATGCAACTAATCAAATTACAAGTAAGGTTAATCATATAGCTGGTGCTATTTTAGAAGACGTAAATAAAAAGAAATTTTAAAAATTTAAGAGTAATTACAAGATTATCTAAATAAAATTATACTTAATTTTTTAAGTATAATTTTATTAAGGAAAAGCAATGAGAATTGATTGTAAAGATCTTGATTGTCCTAAACCTGTCGTTGAAACAAAAAAAGCTCTTGAGAATCTAAATAATGAAGAAAACTTAGAAATTGTTTTAAATTCCATTATCTCTAAAAATAATGTTTTGAAATTTTTAAACTCTTTAAATTTAAATCCGACTTTTAAAGAATATCAGGATGAAATTATCATTTGTGTTAAAAAAAAAGAAGTTGATTTAAATAAAACTAATCCTAATGAATATAGTGTTTTGTTTTTAAAAACCGATAAAGTAGGTCATGGAGAGTTAGGAGAAAATTTATTTGTCGGTTTTTTAGATACTTTAAAAGATATTGAAAATATTCCTGATAAAATTATTTGCGTTAATGAAAGTGTTTTAGTAAATACTGATGAAAATCATAAAGCACATAAAATAATGAAAGAATTGGAAAATTTAGGAGTTGAAATTATAAGTTGTGGAGCTTGTTTGGAATTTTTTGGAAAAACTAAAGAATTAAAAATTGGTTCCATTGGAAATGCTTATGAGATCGTTAATGAACTTTTTGGAAAAGCAAAAATCATTACTTTATAGGATAAAATTTGGAGTATAAAAAACAAAATTTAACCCATTTTGTAAAAGCGGCAGGTTGAGCAGCAAAAATAAGCCCGGGTGGCCTTAAAACAATTTTAAATTTTATGCAAAAATCTCCAGCTTTACTTAGCGATATCGGCAATAATGAAGATGCGAGTGTTTATAAACTTAGTAGCGATTTAGCTCTTGTTCAAACTCTTGATTTTATCACTCCTGTGATCGATAGTGCCTACCATTTTGGTGCTATTGCCGCAGCTAATGCCCTTAGCGATGTATTTGCTATGGGAGCTGAAGTGATAAATGCCTTAAATATAGTGGGATTTGATACTAAAAATTATTCTTTAGAAATACTAAAGGAGATGTTAGAGGGTGCTAATGATAAGGTAAATGAATGTAAGGGTTTGATTGTTGGTGGACATACAATTGAAAGTTCGGAATTATTTTTTGGGCTCAGTGTTACCGGAAAAGTCCATCCTGATCGTTTTATTGCTAATAATCGTGCAAAATTGGGAGATAAAATCATTTTAACCAAGCCCTTAGGAGTTGGAATTTTAAGCACTGCTCTAAAGGCAGATTTTTTAGAAGAAAAACATTTAAATTCTATGGTTGAAAGTATGATGTCTTTAAATTTTAAAGCTAGTCAAATTGCTTTAAAATTTAAAGTCCATGCCATGACTGATATTACAGGATTTGGCTTTTTAGGACATTTAAGAGAAATGTTAAATAATCAAATTGGTTTTGAAATTTTTAAGGAAAAAATTCCTTACTTAGATGGAACTTTGAATTATTATAACATGGGTTTAATTCCAGCTGGAGCGTATAAAAATTTAGAATTCGTTCAAGAGATGGATTCTGATTTAAATGAGGAAAATTTATTGCTTTGTGATCCTCAAACTTCAGGAGGACTTTTGATTGCTATAGATGAAAATCAAGCCTTGCATTGCCTTAATGAGTTAAGGGATGAAGGTATTGAGGCAAACATTGTTGCTCAGTGTGTTTTAGCTTCAGAAAAGAAATTTATTTTTGTTTAAATTAATGTAATAATTAAGTTTAATATTTTTAAGGAAAAAGATGGAAGTTGTTCATATAAACATGGCTATTATAACAATGTTTTCAGTTTATACTTTTTTAATGCTTTATATAGGTTTTTATTTTTATAGAAAAAACAAAAGCTCTGAGGATTATTTCTTAGGTGGAAGATCTTTAGGACCTGCTCTTTCTGCTTTAAGTGCGGGTGCTTCTGATATGAGTGGTTGGCTTTTAATGGGTTTACCAGGAGCTTTATATATTGGTGGTTTGATCAATTTTTATATTATGATAGGCTTGATTATTGGTGCAACTTTAAATTGGATTTTTATAGCAAAAAGATTAAGAATTTATACAGGCATTGTTGCAAATTCCTTGACGATTCCTGATTATTTAGAAACTCGTTTTGATGATGATAAACACGTTTTACGTGTGATTTGTGCTATTGTTATTTTAGTTTTTTTTACTTTTTATATTTCTTCAGGTCTTGTGAGCGGGGCAAAACTTTTCGAAAGTGTTTTTCAAATTCGTTATGATTATGCTTTAATTACTGGAACGCTAATTATTGTTATTTATACTTTTTTAGGAGGCTACAAAGCAGTTTGTTGGACAGATATGATTCAAGGACTTTTGATGCTTGGAGCCTTAATCGTCGTGCCATCGGTTATGCTTTATCATTTAGGAGGTGTTTCTAAGGCATTTACTATTGTAAAAGAAATTAAACCTGAAGCTTTATCTATAAATCATGTGAGTTTTGTAAGTATTATTTCTGCCCTTGCTTGGGGGCTTGGATATTTTGGACAACCTCATATTTTAGTGCGTTTTATGTCAATTAGATCTGTCAAGGATATTCCTGTTGCCACCTTTATAGGAATTTTTTGGATGAGTTTGTGTTTATTTAGTGCTTGCTTGATAGGGATTTTAGGTATTGCTTATATTTATAAATTTCAACTTAGCTTGCAAGATCCTGAGAAAATTTTTATACTCATGTCTCAGCTTTTGTTTAATCCTTGGGTGGCTGGAATTTTACTTTCTGCGATTTTAGCTGCCATTATGAGTACTGCAAGTTCGCAACTTTTAGTATCAAGTTCGACTATAGCTGAAGATTTTTATAAAAAAATTTTTAAGAAAAATGCATCTAGTAAAGTGGTTTTAAATTTGGGAAAAATAGGTGTTTTAACTGTGGCTTTGATTGCTTTTTTTATTTCTATGGATAAAAATTCAAGTGTTTTAAATATAGTTTCTTATGCTTGGGCTGGTTTTGGTAGTAGTTTTGGCACAGTTATTATTTTTTCACTTTTTTGGAAAAGAATGACAAAATTTGGCGCTATTGCCGGTATGATTTCAGGTGCTTTAGTGGTGGTATTATGGAAAAATTGTTTTGATTCTAATTTATATGAAATGATACCTGGTTTTTTAACAGCTTCTTTAGTTATTGTTTTTGGGAGTTTATTGACTGAGGTAAGTTCTGGCTCAAAAATAGCTTATGAAAAAATGATTAATGAAATTCCCCAATCTTAAATTTATTTTATTTTTTAATAAAAATCGCTATAATTAGAATTTCTTGGAAGATTAGCGTATCTGGTGATCGCCACTGACTTCAAATCAGATGAAAGGGTAGCTGGCTATTCTTTGGGGAGTTCGATTCTCTCATCTTCTCGCCGTTTAAAGATTGAAGGAATAGGGTCATGAGTAAAGCAGATATTATTGTTGGCATCCAATGGGGCGATGAAGGCAAAGGCAAAATAGTTGATAAATTATGTGAAAATTATGATTTTGTTTGCAGAAGTGCAGGCGGACATAATGCAGGACATACCATTTGGGTTCAAGGTGTAAGATATGCGCTTCATTTAATGCCAAGTGGTGTTTTAAATACAAAGTGTATTAATATTATAGGTAATGGTGTTGTCGTTTCTCCTGAAGTTTTAATTGCAGAAATGGCACAATTTGAAAATTTAAAGGGCAGATTATATATAAGTGATAGAGCGCATCTTAATTTAAAGCATCATTCTTTGATAGATATTGCAAAAGAAAAGCTTAAAGGTAAAGATGCTATAGGGACAACAGGGAAAGGAATAGGTCCTTCTTATGCAGATAAAATTAACCGCACAGGACATAGGGTTGGAGAGCTTTTAGATCCTCAAAGACTTCATAATGCTTTAATGAAAGATTTTGAATTAAATAAAAGTTTTTTAGAATTTTTAGGTGTTGAAATTCCTGATAGTGATGATTTGCTAAACGATCTTAAAAGATTTAGTGAAATTTTAACCCCTTATATTACAGATACAACTAGAATGCTTTGGAAAGCTTTAGATGAGGATAAAAAAGTCCTTTTAGAAGGAGCTCAAGGCTCTATGCTTGATATTGATCATGGAACTTATCCTTATGTGACAAGCTCAAGCACAATTTCAGGCGGTGCTTTAATCGGACTTGGTTTAAATCCTAAAGAAATAGGAAATATCATAGGTATAGTAAAAGCTTACGCAACTAGAGTAGGCAATGGAGCTTTTCCTACTGAAGATAAAGGCGAAGATGGAGAAAGAATTGCGCGTATTGGAAAAGAAATCGGAGTAAGCACTGGACGTAAAAGGCGTTGTGGATGGTTTGACGCTGTAGCGGTAAGATATACAGCAAGGTTAAATGGCTTGGATGTTTTATCTTTAATGAAACTTGATGTTTTAGATGGTTTTGAAAAAGTAAAAATTTGCCGTGCTTATGAGTATAATGGAATGGAAATTGATTATATGCCAAGTGATTTAGAAAATGCTAAACCTATATATGAAGAAATGGATGGTTGGGATAAAGTTTTTGGAATCAGGGATTATGATTTATTGCCAGAAAATGCCAAAAAATATATTGCTAGATTAGAAGAGCTTTGTGGGGTTAAAGTGAAATTCATTTCTACAAGTCCAGAAAGAGAAGATACGATTGTTTTATGAAAAGCAAATATAATTCTGTTGTCAAGGTCAAAAAACAGCAACTTGATAAGGCTGAATCTAATTTAAATCAAGCCAAGCAAAGACAGCTTGAAAATGAAAGACTTTTAGAGCTTTCAAGAAAGGAATGTGAAAATTTAAGCGTTTTGCCAAAATCAGGATCTGTAAATGAATTAAGATCTAATTTATCAATGAGACAAATTGGCAGAGAAGCAATGTCTAGAGCTAAAGAAAAAGTAGAGCTTTCTAAAAAAGAAATGATGCATTATCAGTTTTTGTATAAAAAAGCTCATTTAGATTATGAAAAAATGAAGGTCTTAGAGGCTGAAGAAATCAAACAGAAGAAAAAAGCACTTGCCAAAATTGAAGAAAAATTTCTCGATGAAATTGCAATCAGTCGCTTTTTTAAAAAGGATAAAAATGACTAAAAAATGTATTTTTTTAATTTTTTGCTTGACTGCGCTTTTTGGAGCTGATCAAAATTGCGAAGAATATTTTGAATCCAAAAAAGCGCAACTAGAATTACAAACAAAAGAATTTGATGAAGCTAGACAATCTTTGGAGGCTTATAAAGCTTCTTTTGAGGCTTTGCAAAAAGAAAGAATGGATGCTTTGGTAAAAAAAGAAGCGGAAGTAAATGCTACTTTAGTACAAATTCAATCTTTAAAAGATCAAAATGCCAAACTTTTAGAGGAGCAGCAAAAAATTTTAAATTCCATCAATAAAAAAACAGAAGGCAGAGTCAAAGAAATTTATTCTCAAATGAAAGATACAGCTATAGCTGATGTGTTAAGTCAAATGGATGCTGATGATGCTAGCAAAATTATGTTTTCACTTGATTCGCGTAAAATTTCAGGAGTTCTTTCTAAAATGGATCCTAAAAAAGCAAGTGAATTAACCTTATTGTTAAAAAATTTGGATAATAATAAGACTCATTAAATTTGTTTTTTAACATAAATATATTATTATTTTAAATTATAATTTAAAGGTTTGAAAATGCGTATAAAATTACCACATGTACCTTATATCACAAATAAAATAGTATTAGATTTAGCCAATTCTTCTTTTGTTGAAATTAAAAGCACTATAGAAGAGCTTAACCCTTGTGTCGCAAAGATCTTAGAAAATGATGTCTTAAGTGAAAGAAAATTAGATGAAAAAGCTAAAGAACTTCTAGAAGAACAAGAAGATGAAATGGAGCTTATGCAAGTTGATAGAAAAAATATGTTTTGGCTTGTGAAGAAAAAACTCGCTCCTCAATTTGATGTTATTTTAAATTTGGAAGATCGACATAACCGTTTAGCACATAGAATTTTAGAAGAACTTATAGAAAATGATTTTATTAATTTTATCGTGAGTGAAAATAGAGTGAAAAATTTAATTTTTTCTAGTATTGATAATTATCTTAAAATTTATGAAAATCTAGAAGATGAAGTGTATGAAAAAATAAGCAATTATAAAACTAAGCCAATTCCAGGTAGTGAAGAATATGAATTAATCTTTGAAAAACTTTATCAAGAAGAACTTAGAAAAAGAGGAATGTTTTAAATTATGAAAGCTTATGTTTATTTAGAAAATGATTTTTTTTTAACTGCTGAAGCTTTTGGTAAGAATGGAACTTTCTTTGGAGAGTTGGTTTTTAATACTTCTTTAACTGGATATCAAGAAATTATTTCAGATCCTTCTTATGCGGGGCAATTTATCATTTTTTCTATGCCAGAGATCGGTATAGTAGGAACTAATGACTATGATAATGAGAGCAAAGAAGTCTTTGCTAGCGGCATTTTGATACGAGAATTAAGTTCTACTTTTTCCAATTTCCGCGCCAAGCAAAGTTTGGATGAGTATTTAAAAAAACATGGAAAAATAGGGATATGTAATCTTGACACAAGGTTTTTAGTGAAAACAATTCGAGATTTTGGAAATTTAAGAGCTGTTGTATCAACTGAAATTTCAAACAAAGAAGAATTAAAAAGTGCTTTGGAAAAATCAGCAAAAATTGATGAAGTTAATTTTGTTAAAGAAGTCAGCACAAAACAATCTTATATTCATAAACAAGGTGTTTGGAATCATACAACTCAAGGTTACAATGAAGCTAAAAGAAGCGCGAAAAAAGTAGCAGTTATCGACTATGGAGTCAAGATCAATATCTTAAATGAGCTTGTTGAAGCTGGTTTAGAAGTAGAGGTTTATCCTTATAATGTTAAAGCGCAAGAACTTATAGATCTTTATAAAAAAGGCGAAATTCAAGGAATATTTCTTTCTAATGGCCCTGGAGAGCCAAAAATTTTAAAACAAGAAATTACAGAAATTCAAAAAATGGCTAAAGCAAAGATTCCTATATTAGGAATTTGCTTAGGACATCAACTTTTAAGTAATGCTTTTGGTTATGAAACGTATAAAATGAAATTTGGTCAGCATGGTTCAAACCATCCTGTTATTAATTCAAACAATAAAAGCGTTGAAATTACAGCGCAAAATCATAATTATAATGTTCCCGAAGAACTTTGTGAAGTTGCTTATATTACTCATCGTAATCTTTTTGGAGATAATGTAGAGGGTGTTAAGTATAAAGATTATCCTATTATATCAGTGCAACATCATCCAGAAAGCTCTTCTGGTCCTCATGAGAGCAAATATATTTTTAAAGAATTTGTTGATTTGATGTGATTTTGCTAAATATTGATTTTTTTGTTATTTTAAGTGTTGCTTTTTTATCAAGCTTTGGACACTGCTATGCTATGTGCGGAGGTTTTACTTTAGCTTTTATGAGGTTAAATGCTTCACACAAACATTTATTTTTGCTAACCTTTTTATATCAACTATCAAGAATTTTAGCCTATATTTTTTTAGGAATACTTTGTGGGATTTTTGGAAATATTTTAGCGATTAATTCCAAAATTCAAAGTTTTTCATTTTTTATTATTGGTATTTTTATGGCTATTTTAGGTTGTACTTTAATTTTTAGAGGTAATCTTTTAGCTTTTTTTGAAAATAATATAATCATTCATTCTTTGTTTAAATTTGTAGTACAAAAATCGATGAAGTTTAAAGGTGTTAAATCTGCATTGATGTTAGGATTTGCCAACGGCTTTGTTCCTTGTGGTTTAGTTTATTTTTTTTTAACGGATACCCTTAAAAGGGGAAATATTTTAGAAAGTATGTTTATTATGTTTATTTTTGGAATTTCAACGCTTCCTGCTATGTTATTTTTTGCTAGATTATCTCAAATTCTAAGCGAATTTTTAAAAATTATTTTTAATTATGTGGCTTATATTATTATTATTGTATATGGGTTGCATGCTAGTTATATAGGTTTTATTACTTTTATAAAATAAATTTATTTATATTCTTTAATTTAATTACAAAATTTTATTTTATTTTTTGAATTAAAACGTTTTAAATATCTATAAATTCTTTATTCTTAGAATACGATAAATAAAATTATCTCTTTTAAGAAAAAATGTATAATTAATAGTCTATAATACTACTAATGAACTAAAAATTTTAAGGAGAAAAAACTATGCATCCAGGTAATGCATTAAGTTATGACTATACGGTTGCTAAATATTTTATGTTTGCGACTATATTGTTCGGTATTATTGGTATGGCCATAGGAACTTTGATAGCTTTTCAAATGGCATATCCTGATTTAAATTATTTAGCAGGAGAGTATGCAACCCTTTCAAGATTAAGACCTCTTCACACCTCAGGGGTTATTTTTGGTTTTATGCTTTCTGGAATTTGGGCCACTTGGTACTATATAGGACAACGTGTTCTTAAGGTAAGTATGGCTGAATCAAAATTTTTAATGGCGGTAGGAAAGCTTCATTTTTGGCTTTATATGTTTACGATGATTGTTGCTGTTATTTCTTTATTTTTAGGAATTACAACTTCTAAAGAATATGCAGAGCTTGAGTGGCCTTTAGATATCTTGGTTGTTATTGTTTGGGTATTGTGGGGTATGAGTATTTTTGGTCTTATTGGAATCAGACGTGAAAAAACTCTTTATATCTCTCTTTGGTATTATATAGCAACTTTTTTAGGTATTGCTATGCTTTATCTTTTCAACAATATGGAAGTTCCAACTTATTTTGTTGCCGGTATGGGAAAATGGTGGCATAGTGTATCAATGTATGCAGGAACCAATGATGCTTTAGTTCAATGGTGGTATGGACACAATGCGGTTGCTTTTGTTTTCACTGTTGGTATTATTGCTCAAATTTATTACTTTTTACCAAAAGAAAGCGGTCAACCAATTTTTTCTTATAAACTTTCTTTATTTGCATTTTGGGGATTAATGTTTGTATACCTTTGGGCAGGTGGACACCATTTAATTTATTCAACTGTTCCTGATTGGATGCAAACTATGGGTTCTGTATTTTCAATAGTACTTATTTTACCTTCTTGGGGATCAGCGATCAATATTATGCTTACAATGAGAGGCGAGTGGAGTCAGCTTAGAGAAAGTCCATTGATTAAATTTATGATTTTGGCATCAACTTTTTATATGTTCTCAACATTAGAAGGACCTATTCTTTCTATAAAATCTGTTAATGCTTTAGCGCATTTTACTGATTGGATTCCAGGTCACGTTCATGATGGAACTTTAGGTTGGGTAGGTTTTATGACTATGGCTGCGCTTTATCATATGACACCTAGATTATTTAAAAGAGAACTTTATAGCAAATCTTTAATGGAAATTCAATTTTGGATCCAAACTACAGGCGTAGTGCTTTATTTCAGTTCAATGTGGATTGCAGGTATTACACAAGGTATGATGTGGCGCGCAGTTGATAAATACAGTAATCTTCTTTATTCATTTATCGATACAGTTGTGTCTATAATACCTTATTATTGGATTAGAGCTATTGGTGGTTTATTGTACCTTATTGGTTTCTTTATATTTACTTATAATATTTATAAAACAATTGCTTGCGGAAGAGTGCTAGATAAAGAGCCAAAAAGTGCTTCACCTATGGCAGTGTAAAAAGGAGGAAAAATGTTTAGTTGGTTAGAAAAAAATCCATTCTTTTTTGCTGTGGCTGTTTTTGTTGTAATTGCTTATGCTGGTATTGTTGAAGTTTTGCCTAATTTTGCTGAAAATGCAAGACCTATCGAAGGAAAAAAACCTTATACTGTTTTACAGCTTGCAGGGCGTCAAATTTATATAAAAGAAAGTTGCAATGCTTGCCATTCTCAGCTTATACGTCCGTTTAAATCTGAAACTGATCGTTATGGAATGTATTCAGTTAGTGGCGAATTTGCTTATGATAGACCATTTTTATGGGGTTCAAAAAGAACAGGTCCTGATTTAATGCGTGTAGGAAGTTATAGAACAACTGATTGGCATGAAAATCATATGTGGGAGCCTACTTCAGTAGTTCCACATTCTATTATGCCAGCTTATAAGCATATGTTTAAAAATGATGCTGATATAGAAACAGCTTATGCTGAAGCTTTGACTGTAAAAAAAGTTTTTAATGTGCCTTATGATGTGCCAGGTGGCGTAAAACTTGGTTCTTGGAAAGATGCTCAAGAAGAAGTAAAAGCGGAAGCACAAACTATAGTTGATGAGATGAAAAATGAAGAAGTGAAAAAAGCTTTTGCTAAAGGTGAAATTAAAGAAATAGTTGCTTTGATCGCTTATTTAAATAGCTTGAAGTAAGATGATGGAACATTTATTAATTTTACTAGATGTGATTAAAAAATTAACTACTCTTAATTTGAGTGAAATTAATAAACATGAGTGGGAAATTTTTCAAGGTTATGGATTTTTCCTGCTTGTTGTGTTTTTGTCATTGGTTTTGTATTCATATTTATATCATCTTTACAAAGCAGAGAAAAAAGGCGAAAGAAATTACGAAAAATACGCAAATCTTGTTTTAGATGATAATATCAATGATTGTGTTTTAGAAAATAAAAGGAGTGCTTGATGCAATGGTTAAATTTAAAAGATAATACTAATTTATTGTCTTTGATTGGAGCTGTTCTTATTGTTCTAATCACGCTTATAATTGTAAGCAGAATGTTTAGCAAAATGAAAGAAAAAAAAGGTGAAGCTGAGCTTAGTGAACACGAATGGGATGGAATAGGAGAGTATAAAAATCCTATTCCTTTAGGCTGGGCTATTGTCTTTTGTCTTACTATTGTTTGGGCAATTTGGTATTTCTTGTGGGGATATCCTTTAAGATCTTTTTCAAGTATAGGTCAATACAATGAAGAAGTCCAAGCTTATAACTCTAAATTTGAGAAAACATTTAAAAATTTATCTGCTGATGATAAAAAAGATATGGGCGAAAATATTTTTTTAGTTCAATGTTCTGCTTGCCACGGCATTACCGCTGATGGAATCAATGGTAAAGCTCAAAATTTAAATATTTGGGGTAGCGAAGAAGGAATTATTAATACAATTGTGCATGGTTCTAAAGGGATGAATTATGAAGGTGGAGAAATGCCAGATGCATCTGCTTTAGGTATAGCAAAAGAAGATATTCCGGCAGTTGCTGCCTATGTTGCACAAGAAATTTCAGCTATTAAACAAACTAAAAATGAAAAGTTAGTGGCTAGAGGAAAAGAAGTTTATGAAACTTGTGCTGCTTGCCATGGAGCTGATGGAAAAGGAGGAGAAGGTGGAATGTTTCCTGATCTTACAAAATATGGTTCAGCGCAATTTGTAGTGGATGTTTTAAATAGAGGTAAAAAAGGTTTTATAGGAACTATGCCAGCATTTCCTACTTTAAATAACGTGCAAAAAGAAGCCGTTAGTGAGTATGTAATTTCTCTTTCAAGGGGTAAATAATGGAAAACACAAATAGATGCGTATCTTCTTTTTCAGGTATTACAGGAATGCTTATTGCGACTGTATTATTGATTGCTATTTTAGTAGTACTAACTATTTTTGGTATCAAAGCTCAACAAGAAGTGATGCAAAAACCTTATAGCCTTAAAGATATTCAAAGTGTAAAAATGCTAGGTTCAAAAGAGCAAGATCATAGAGTTATAAAGGATGTGCAATGAGTAAAGCATTAGAGTATTTAATTGTTATTGGGCTTATCACTACTGCGGTAATTACCGCTTGGTCAGTATTAACCGCCAATCACTTGCATATAGGATGAAAAAAATATTACGAGATAGCTTATTTTTAGCTATCTTTTTGTTTTTTCCTTTGAAAGTTTTTGCTCTTGATCATGTGGTTTTTAATGAAGGTGTATTGAGTCCAAAAGTTGTTCAAGAAATTAATTTAATAGGCAAAGAGTTAGAAGAAAAGAGTCAAATTTTTGCAGGAGTGGTTGTAGGCGATAGTACAGATTTTGAAACTTTGTTTAATATGCAAAAAACACTACCAAAGTCTTATATTCTTATTATTTTATCTAAAAAATCGCATAGAGTTGATATAGTTGGCTCTAAAGGTGTTCTTAATTTGATCGATAAAGAGGCTGTATTAAGTCCTTATCCAGGAACAGGTTCGATTTTACCAATTTTAGCGACACAAAAAGGCGATATTTATAATGCTGCTGTTTTAAATGGCTATGCTGATATAGTCGATCGTATAACCCAAGCTAGAGGAATTACATTAAATTCTTCCATAGGTAATGCAAATCGCAATACAATAAATATTTTACGAATTTTAATTTATGGTTTCATTTGCTTTGCTTTGCTTTATTATGTGCAAAGAAGAATGAAAAGGAAAAGAAATGGATAAGAAAAAAACTTTTTGGCCTTATGGTTTATTGATTGCTTTTTTATTGATTATAGGAGCTTCTGTTGCCACAGTTGTAATTTCAAGCGATTATCCTGTATATGAAGATGATTTTTATTTTGACTCTTATCAAAATGTAGAAAATAACTATAACGAAATTCAAAAGCAGCAAGACAATTTTAATAAACTTTTTAAGGTTGATTTTGAAAATAAAGATTTACAATTGCTAGGTGCTAGGAAAATTCCTGTTTATACTATCGATTCTAATTCTTATGTAGCTAATTTTAAAATAGAATCTTTAGGAAAGGCAGATGTTCAAAATTTAAAATATGAAATTTTACTTACTAGACCTCATACAAAAAAAGATGATCAAAAATTACAAGGACAAATAAAACAAGGAATTTTAAGCATCACTTTTCCTTCTAAAATCGAAGAAGGTAGATGGCAATTAAAATTTAAGCTGATTGAAAATCCTCAAACAATAGGCTTTTTTAACTATGAATTATATGCTAAATGAAGCTTAGAATATTTGGTTCCACTAGAAAGATTAAAGAATATTACGAGCAAAGTAAAGTTTTAAATGCTTTGCTTGATAATGCTATAAGCATACAAGATTTTCTAGAGAGAATATGTTTAGTTAATTCTCATAAGGCGAGTTCTTATGAGAGTTTGCTTTTAATGCAAGAAGCATGTTTAAAAAGTAAAAATTTAGAGAAAGAATTAGGAATTAGTACTGATTTTTTTACTTTTTTAAAAAATAATGAATATTTATTTTCTTTCTTTAAAGAGCTAAGCTTAGAGAAAAAAAGTATTGATGATCTTAAAAATAATGATTATTATGCAAGCTATAACGAGCATTTAGAAATTTTAAAAGAAGTATTTGATCACTATCTTACTTTGCTTAAAAAGAATAATCTTCATGATGATTTATCTTTAGTGAAAGATTACTTGATTAATTTTGATTTTATAGATGAATATGATGTTGTTATTTATGATTTAGAAGGTTTTTTGAGTAAATTTGAAGAAGATTTGTTTTTACAAATTGCTAATTATAAAGAAGTGATTTTATGTTTTAGAGTGAGCCGGTTTAATTATGAGTATTTTTCCAAATTTGATTTTTTAAAAGAGATAGATCTTGAAGTAGAATTTTACTATGAAGTGAGTTTAAGTCAAGGAAAAATTCTTAAAAAAGAGAAAATTTATACTCAAAATTCACAAGTTAAAGTCAAATCCTTTGAAATTAGAAGTCTGCAATGTGCCTTTGCAATGGATGAAGTTTCTCATTTTTTAAGGGAAGGATTAAAGCCTGAAAATATAGTTATTATAACACCAGATGAAAGCTTTTGTGATCTTTTAAGATTGTTTGATAAAAACAATATGTTTAATTTTGCTAGTGGTATTAATATCAAAGAGAGTTTATTTTATCAAAAACTAAAAATACTTTATGATTCTGCAATTTCTGAATCATTTTATTACCAAAAGCAAGAAGATTATTTTTTAAATGAAGATACAATTTTTGATTATCATAATACCTTTTTGCATTATTTAAATCTTGATTTTGAAAATTTTAAGAGTCAATTTGATCAACAATTTAATTTTGAGCAGTTTGAAAATTTAATAATTCAGTTTTTAGAAAATGAAAAACCAGAACTTATCAGTATCATCCAAAAAGAATTGTATTTTATCAAGGATTTGTTAAAAAATCAGTCTTTGAAATTTAAAGAATTGCTCCAGCTTTTTTTTATACATATTTCAAATTTAAATTTAAGTTATGTTGGTGGTGGAAAAATTACCGTTATGGGGCTTTTAGAAAGCAGAGGACTTCATTTTGATGGAGTTGTAATTGTAGATTTTAATGAAGATGTGATTCCTAAAAGAAGTATTAATGAACTTTTTTTAAACAATGAAATTCGCAAAAAAGCAGGACTAATCAGCTATGAACGAAGAGAGAATTTGCAAAGATTTTATTATGAAAACTTAATCAAGAATGCCAAAAGAGTAAGCATTTCTTATGTTGAAAATGAAGAGCAAAGAAAATCACGTTTTTTAGATGATCTTAATATAAAATATTTTTATGAAAAACCAAATTCTAAAACTTATTTAGATGCATTAAAGCTTGATTATCAGAGTGTAAGATTAAATTTAGAGCCTATTAAAGCTCCTATTTTAAAGCACGATTCGTTTGAAAAACCCTTATCTTTTACTCGCTTTAACTTACTCCTAAATCAAAAAAGAACTTATTATTATCGTTATATTTTAAATTTAAAAGAAGCTAGAGCCTTAAGCTATGAAAGCAATTTTAAAAATGAGGGTAATTTTATCCATAAGATTTTAGAAATTTACTATAAAGAAAATTCAAAAAATTATTTTGATTGCAGTATTTTTAATAAATTATTACAAAGGGAAAGTTCAAAATATGGCATTGGTGATTTGGAACTAGAAATTTTAAAAATACGATTTGAAAATTTTTACAAAAACGAACAAAAGCATTTTGATGAAGGATATAAGGTTGATAAACTAGAATTGTCTATTTCTAAAGTTTTAAATTTTAAACAAGAATTTATAAAATTAATAGGAGTTATTGATAGAATTGATCATTGTATGGGTGAAAATTTTATCATCGATTATAAAAGTGGAAAAATTCCTACAAATTCTTATCAGTTAGCCTTTTATCAAGCTCTTTATGATGAGAATGCTCAAGCTTTTTTTTATGATTTAAAATGTATGAAATTTACAAAAGAAAAGGCTAAAAGCTTGGCTGATTTGAAAGAAAGTTTAAAAAATTTACTAGATGAAAGTAAAGAAGAAATGGAGTTTGAAAACAAAAAAGATGAATATTGCCCTTATAGGTTGATTTATAAAAAGGAAGTGAAATGACTTTTGAACCTTTTTTAGCCTTAGAGGCAAGTGCTGGTAGCGGTAAAACCTTTGCTTTGAGTGTTCGTTTTATAGCTCTTATTTTAAAAAATGCAAAAATAAATGAAATTTTAGCTTTAACCTTTACCAAAAAAGCTGCTAATGAAATGCAAAAAAGAATCATTGATACTTTTTTAAATTTAGAAAGTGAAGAAAAGCAGAGTGAATCTCAAGAATTATGCCGACTTTTAGATGTGGAGAAAAAAGAACTTATAGCCCTAAGAGATGCTAAAAGAAAAGAATTTTTAAGACAAGAGTTAAAAATCAGCACCTTTGATGCTTTTTTTAGCAAGATCGTTAGAGCTTTTGCTTTAAATTTGGGGCTTAGTAGTGATTTTAATATTAGCGAAGAAAAACTTGATATTAAGGCTGTTTTTTTAAGGCTTTTAAATAGAGAAGAATTAAAAGATTTAGCCTATTATTTGGTCAATATAGAAGAAAATCAAGATTTTTATAATGAATTAGAAAGATTTTATGAAAACGCTTACCATAAAGATTGTGTAAAAATTCCAAATCCATCAAAAGCAAAAATAAATAAAGCTTACAATGATTTAAGAACGTATTGTTTAAGTTTAACCCATGTTAAAAAATATACAAATTTAATACAAAATTTTAAAAATGAAACTTTGGATTTAAATGAATTTATCAAAACAAGTTTTATGTCAAAATTTGATGAAACGGAATATTTGCAAAAATTAAACGATGAGGATACAAAATTTAAATTAAAAAGAGAAGAATTTATCAATGCTTTAAATGATTATGCTATTGAGCTTGAGCAATATAAAATTGCTAATTTAATGAATCTTTTAAATTATTATAGTAAGGCAAAAAATTCTATACAAAAAGAAAAAAATGTTTTAAGTTTTAGTGATATTAGTCGAAGAGTTTTTGATTTAATCACAAGTGATTTTAAGGATATGATTTATTTTCGCTTGGACGGATATATTTCTCATTTGCTTATCGATGAATTTCAAGATACAAGCGTTATACAATATAAGATTTTATATCCTTTGATCGCTGAATTAGTTTCAGGCGAAGGTGTGAAAAAAAATAGAACTTTTTTTTACGTTGGAGATAAAAAACAAAGTATTTATCGTTTTAGAAAAGGCAAAAAAGAGCTTTTTGATTTATTGCAGTTTGATTTTAAGCAAATCAAAAAAGATCAACTTAAAGTCAATTATCGTTCTAAGGAAAATTTGGTTTATTTTGTCAATGAAGTGTTTAAAAATAAAATAAAAGATTATACGCCACAGCTTTCTTTGGAGGATAAAAAAGGAGGCTTTGTACGCGTTGTTGAAACAAAAGAAACTAAAGCTAAAGATCAGTTTCAAGAAATAAAAGAAAAAGTATTTGAAACTTTGTTAGAGCAAATTTATTTTTTAAAAGATAGAAATGTTTCCTTGAATGATATTTGTATTTTATGTTGGAAAAATAATGATGCAGATATGATTTTAGAATTTTTACAAGAACACAAAATTCAAGCATTTACACAAAGCAATATTTTACTTGAAAATAAAGCTAGCGTGAGGGTTGTTTTAGAATATGCAAAATATTGTATTTTTGGGGATGAGTTTTATTTGCATTTTTTAAAAGAATTTTTAGGATTTGAACCTTTGAGATTAAATCTTGATTTAGCAAGAAGTGCTATAGAAAATTTACTTTATTTGATTAAAAATTTAAGACTTGATCTTAGCGATATTGCTTTAATCCAATTTATAGAATATGCTAGAGAAAAAGAGGATTTTTTAAAACTTTTATTTGAACCTTGTCCTTTAAAAATTATCAATGAACAAAATATGGGGATAAGCATTATGACTGTGCATAAATCCAAAGGTTTGGAATTTAAGCACGTTATTTTGATAGACAGTCTTTCAAAAAATAATACAAATAGCGATAATATCATGCTAGAATATGATATCAATCAAGGTTGGCAACTTCATCTAAGAGATAATATACGCAAATTAACCAAAGAGCATAATTATCAAGCTTTTATAGACAATATAACCAAGGCTGATTATGAAGATGATATGAACAAACTTTATGTGGCTTTTACTAGGGCCAGAGATTCTTTGATTGTCATTAAAAGAAATAGTGAATTTAAACATGGGAGTTATCCTAGTTATTTAAATTCAATGCTTGAAATCAATGAGCAAGAAATTGGAACATTAGAATTTCAAGATTTATATGAGCAAAAAGAGGAAATTTTGCCTCCTGCTTTGAAAGAATTTGAAAAGGTTGGTTTGCAAGAAATTGATCATAATGAAAAATTAGATTCTAAAGAAATTTATTTTGGAAACGCTTTTCATTTTTTTATGCAAAATTTAAAACTACCATATGGAGAAAATATCGAATCAGCTTATCAAAATACTAAGAGTAAATTTAGGTATTTTTTAGATGATAAAGAATTTAAAACATTGTTTGTAATAATTAAAAATTTACTCAATAACAAAGAATTTCAAAACCTCCTTGAAAATAAAAAACTTTTCAAAGAACAAACATTGAGTTTTCAAGGAGAAATCAAACGACTAGATTTACTTGCTTTAGATGATAAGGAAGCGATAATTATAGATTATAAAACAAGCCTTGCAATGGAGGATAAACACAAAGAGCAAATTTGTGAATACAAACTTGCTGTAGATGAAATCTTGAAAAAAAATTCAAGAGCTTTTGTTGTTTATTGTTTAAAAGATAAAATCTTAATTAAAGAGTTTGCTAAAAACTAAAATATCCATATTTTAAAATTGATTGAAAAATTAAAAGTTTTCCGAAGCCACATTAATACTTCAAATTTAAAGTTAAATATCATTTAAATATAAATAAAAAATGATTTTAAAACTTATAAAATAATTAGAAAAAGATGATAGAATAAATCTTATATGAATTATTTGAAATCTTAAATAATGAGTAAAAATTGAATTGGAAAAAAGGATGAATATGGATTTTTATACCATGCATGAAAAAAATGGTAAGCTTTATTTCGAGATAGAAGGGGATAATCTATTTGAAGATTTTTTGGAGCTTATGAGTGAAAAAAGTGTATTTAATGTGCATAAAGAAGGAGAAAATACACTAACAATCAATTCCGTTGAAATTACTTGGCTTTATGAAAATAAAAAAAATATCATTATTGCAGAGTCATCACTTTTTGCTAAAGGTACAATCGAGTTTGCTTTGGAAAATTACAAAATAATTTTCGAAGAAGAAAATAAAATACATGATGAACAAGATAATGAAGAAAATGAAAATTACAGTGATGTTGATAATTTCAAAGAATTTCATGGGCCAACTCATTTACATAGCATTGACTTAAAGGACATGTTTAAGCTTGCAAGACAAATGGATGAGATGATGAATTATTATCAAGATGAATTTGAACAAAATGAAGAAATGGATCCTAAGGAAAAATCTTTAAGAAATTATCTAGAAAATCATAAACACAATGCTTTAATAGGTGCTTTAAATCTTACTCAAGAGGAATTTATCAAACTTTCTTCAAAAGATTTCAAAAGAGTGCAAGACTATATCGATGAAGCTTTGCAAGAGGATGTTTTAAAGCATCTTGATATTTGCAAAATAGATGATGCTGATTTGACGGTGTTTAAAGTAAAACCTTTAATGCAAGAATTAAATATTGAAACAAATTTCATAAAATCTAAAAATTCTATTACAAAAAACATTAAAGAGTATTTTTTTGATCTTTTAAAAGCTGGCGCATTTGTATATGCTAGAGATTCTGAAAGGATTGCAACAGTATCACATATTTATTATTTTTTACAAAGAGAGCTTTGTGAGAAATACAATGAAAAAAAGAAAGCTTCAGTATTTAATAATCAATTAATTGAAGATTTTTGCTCCTCTTTGCCTAATTATAAAATTTTAAATAAAGTTAATTTGGCTTTGCAAGGCTGTCTGGTAACACGAGGTAAAAATCGTATTTTAATGCTTGATGATATTGAAGATTTATATGAAGATTGGGACAAAGAAGAATATATAGAAGTTTTTATAGCAGATAATAAAAATGGAAGAAAACTTATAGCCTATGATGTATATGATTTAAATTTAAGCGAAGAAGAACTAAACCAAAAAATCGATATTTTTAAAGAACAAGTTAAGCAATTTGGAGAGAAATTTAATTTTGATACAATAGAAACTTTTTTAAGCGAACGTTTTCAAGAAGAAAGCGATCCAGATCCGCTTAAAGATAATGAAGATATAAATTTAGACAATGAAGATAATCAAAATTCAGATTCCAAAGATGAAAACGATGATATTAAATTCATTCCTTTAAGTTTTGAAGAACAAAAAAATATAAGAGAAATTTTGAATTTAGATGAAAGTAAAAATATTGAAAGTTTCCACCAAAAGATTATAAATAAAATCTTTTCTGATATATTTGAAAGATTGTGCGGCGAGAGTTCATTGGCAAATAGTATTTTAGATGATGACACTATGTATAATTTAATCCATGATCAAATTTTTGAATTTGTAATGGGAAAAAGTGTGAGTAAAAATACTTTTAAAAAGATCAATATCCTTACTTTTATGCCTGTTTTTAAAACAAAAGAAGATGAAAGATATTACACATTGGAAGTTGAAGACAAACGCATTGCCTTTAAATTGAATCAAGATTCTTTTAAAACTTTATTAAAATGTGGCGTGGTTATTACAGAAAAACATTTAAAGCAATTAAAAGAAGCAAAGGATCTTTTTGCTTTATTGCATAAATTAAATGTTAAAATCTTTAATGAATATTTGCACATCCATAAAGGACAAAAATGTACTACAAGAAAAGGCGGCCTTATTTGTTTAAATGATTTAAGAAAAATAGATGATTTGGAAGATTTTTTACAAAGCCATCCACGCTTTGTAATGTTAGAACAAATTTTAGAAATTCTAACTCAAATAAAAGACTTAAATTCATCACAAAAAGAAGAATTTTTACAAAATTATGATTTTAAGAATTGGGAATATGAAAATAATGAAATTTTTATTTATGACAAAGTAGAAACAAAATATAACAATAGCATGCGATTTATCAATAGCAAAAAAGAAAACCGAAAACCAAAATCGGAGATCCGTTTGCTTGCTCATACTCAAATAGATTGCAATGAGCAAGAAATAGAAGAGCAAGCGGTAGAATTATTTGAAGGATTTTCACAAAATGAAGCAGAATTTGCTCTCATTATGATTTTAGATTATTTAAATATGGTGCAAGAATCTGAATTTGATAATATTTTAGATGTTAATATAATAAAAAGTCCTCAATTTCATGCAAATACGAATTTTTATCAAAGTTTAGATGAATTTTTAAAGAAAGAAGAAATATTTAATATCGTTTTTATCCGTGATAGTAATGAAATTTTTTATTATCTAAGTAAAGTTTTTAGAATATTAAGATTTAAGATAAATTTTAATTTTTGTCTCAAAAATACAGACACAGAGCTACAAGTTTTTGTTATAGAAAATGAGCAAAACAAAAATTTAAAAACAGCTTTATTGATTGGTGCTAGTGTTGAAGAAATTGGAATATTGAAATTTATAAGAGAGAAAAAAATTAATAAAAATGCCCTTCCATTTATGGCCAATTTATATGTTGAAATAGATGGGGCAATGGCTTTAAATTCTTGTTTTTATCAGGGTCGTTATACTCTAAAATATAAAGATGAATTTATAGAAATCGACAGATATATAGGTCATATTTTTTCTTTTTGCGAGGATTATTTTTCAAAATATTTAAGAAGTGATTTGAAAAAAATCGTTGTTGGTTATATGGGTAGAGAGCTAAGCGAAAAATATGAATACGATGGAGAAGAATATGAAGAAAAATATGATGAAAAAGAATATGAAGAATTTAAATGTTATTTTGATGAAAAATTTCCATCTTATATTGATTTTTATACAAATTTTTGCAGTAGTCTTTTTGTTCATGAAAAGGATGATGTGCTTTATATTATGTTTTGCAAAGATAAAAAGATATATACTAATTCTAGCTTAGAATATGATTTTAAATATATCGATAAAGTCATAAGAAAATATTTTCCATTTTGCACACAGGAATTTAAATTTTATTCTACTAGTCCTTATGCATTTTGCGGTTTAAAAACGTCTTATATACAAGAAGAGCTTCAAATAGAAAAATTAAAGATTAATAAAAATGAATTTGAATCTGAAAATTTTATTTCTTTAGAAAGTGCAAAATTGGCTAAAAATTTGTATGATAATTTAAAACCTTTTGATGGATTAAATGCTTTAAAATTTTATGAAGAATTTAAGAAAATTTATTTAACCCCTATGCAATTTTTAAAAGAAGAAGATAAGGAATATACAGAATTTGAGATAGATATAAGTATTCATGATGAATCAAAAAGAGGTTATATTAGCTTTCGTTTTGAGAAAGTATTTAGAACTTTCCTTGAAGATGAATATATAGCGGGTAGTTTGAATATGGTTATCAAATTTCGTAAAACTAGCGAATCTAAATTCAAATCTCAATCTTATTCTAGCCTCGACAACGAAGGCGAATTTGTAAAATTTGCGGGCTTAGAAGAAGTGGAGGAATTGGAAGATTTGGAGCTTAGTTATCAAGATCATGAAATAAGAAATAAAAAGATTTTCGAATTTATAGAGCAAAATAATGCTTTTAAACATTTTTTTTATGATGAAAATTATAAAGAATTTGAAGTGTCTTTTAGTAGCGCACATCAAGATTGCGATGTTGTTTGGATTGATAATGTATTTACATTACAAGAAAACAAGCAATTATCATTTTTGGATAAAATTACATCTTTTTTTAAGAAATAGAAGGTAACATTTTAAAAATGCAAAAAGGGAAAAACAAATGAAAACTTTAGAAGAAATGCAAGCTATGGATGAAGAAGCTATAAGGGAGTTAGGTTGGGAATTTTTTAGACTTGTTAAAAATAATAAACTTAAAGAAGTTAAAGAGTTTTTAAAAGATTATCCCGTGCCTGAAGTATTTTTAGAGAAACGTCGTAAGGTATATTGGTGTAATCATCCTATACCTTTTTTTAATCCTAGTTCTACTTTAGCTTGGGCAGGGATCGCTTATGATAAGAGTCAAAGTTTTGAAATGATGGAGTATTTTGAGAGTTTAGGACTTAAAGCTGATGATGAGTGTTTAGGAAATAATGCCCTTACTGATTATATTGGAGTGGGTGGAAAAAATAAAAAAATGATTGATTATTTTTTTAAAAAAGGATGTAAATTTGAAGTTTATGATGAAAAAGGTGCCACCCCTTTGCATTCTTGGATATTGCTTGGTGATTCTGAGTCTGTAAATTTTTTAGAAGTGGCTTTACAATTTGGTGCTGATGTAAATATGAGAAGGATTGAAACAGAACATGAACACAGTTATATCGATGCCGGGGAAACTCTTTTACATATAGCTGCAAGATCTGAGAAAAAACCTATTGGAACTTGTTTGGAAATTTTGATCAAATATGG
>NZ_JACHTR010000006.1:0-83024 GCF_020135975.1 Campylobacter sp. W0014
TTTTCATTAAGTCTTGCAAAATATCGGCGAAATAAAAATTAAAAAAATCTTTAATAAAGACTTTAAAAATGAAATTTGTCTACATAATAATTTAAATAAAAAATAATCAAAAAAATCATTTCAAAATTTGATTTTTATCGCGACATAAATTTTGCCAATTTGAAGGTTTTAATTTTAAACACTGTTGCAAACTTTCTTTTTCAGCTTCAATATTTTTCATTTTTTCGTAAGTTAAACTTTGTATATACAAAGCCCTTGCCCTATCATCATCAGAAAGTTTTAATTTTAACAAATCAGTTAAAACAGCTAAGGATTTTTCGTTTTCATTTATTTTAGTTAAAGTGTCAAGATAAATAAATTCAAGATTTGGGCTATAAAGATTAATTCCTTTTAAATTTTGATAATCAATAGCCTTGGGAGCATAAGTAAGAATGGTTGTTTGCATCTTGTGATCATGTGCGTAAGATAATAAAGCATCATAAGCTTCTACCATATTGAAATTCATTGGAAAAGTTTCTAAAATTTTTAATACATTAATAGCCTTATTATAATCATCTATTTTTAAATAAGATAAAAATTGTAAATAATAGGCTTTAAAATTTTCCTCATCGCTTTTTAAAATTTTTGAATCGGCTATTTCTTTAGCAATTTTTAAAACTTGTCCATACTGCTTGTTATCATAAAGTATTGAAGCTTTTTTTAATCCAAAAAATATAGAGTCTTCGTTATAATTTTTATCCGCATAATCCATAGCTTCTTCAATTTTAGAAGTTCTGATAAAACAATTTAACATATGTTTTTTATCGTTTATTTTTTGTCCTAATTCATAAGCTTTAAATTGTCCGAAAATAGCTGTTGCCTCAATACAATTATCAGATTTTAATTTGTTGTTTAAAAGATCAACTGCGGCTTGCTGTAGCAATTTTAAAGAATTAGGAAGTTTTCTTTCTTCTATTTGTTTTTTATATCCTAAAATAGCACTAAAATTTCCCTCTTTGTAATAAAGTTGTATATCTTTATCTAAAGCCTTATTAACTATATTTTCATCTTTTTGAGCATATTCTTTCATAAGCTTAGCATAATGTTTATGTGAAAGTGTAGAATTTTCATCATCCATCACAAAAAACAACTCATCTCTAACTTTTCTAATCTCATCTAAATACTTGCCATCATCTAGATATTCATTTAAATACAAATCAATATATTTTTTAGCTTCATCTGCTTTTCCTGCCAAAGACAAATTTAAAGCCAAATCTTTTAAAACTTCTTCATATTCTCGATTTACTCTTGACATCTTATCAAAGACATTTTGATAAATATTAGAGCTAAGATTATATTGTTTATTTTGATCAAAAAGTTTAGCAAGTTCTAAAGATCTAAATCTATCTTTTCCAAAATACTGCGGATTAGCTTTTAAAACCACATTTGTATATTCTATTGCTTTATTTATATTGTTATTTAAAATGTTATCTTTGGCTAAAGCAGTAGCTGCTCTAGCAGCTAAATCCAAATTCTTGGTATTTAGATAAATATCTTCATAAATGTCTATAGCTTTACTTCTTTCTCTTAAGCCATAAAGATAATCAGCATAATCAAGTTTTGCCAATTGAGAAAAATAATTATTAGACTGATTATTTAAAATTGACATCATATAATTAATATCAGAATTCTTAGATAAAGCAATATAAGCTCTTAACATTATATAAGATACTTCAAAAAAATTTCTATCACTTGTAAAAGTTCGAGTCCAGTTTTTAGCATCTGCAATCATTTTTTCTAAAATTTTTCTATCCCTAAAGCTAGGATCTTGAGTATAAAGTTGATTTTCAGCTCTTAATTTATAAAGAATAAATTCGCTCATAAAAATACTCTTTGTATAACGCTTTATTGCATTATCAGCATCAATAGCTACTTGTTGATAATTAGCTTTATCATACTCATCTTTAATACGCAAATAAGTATTAATATCGGCACTTTGTGGAATTATAACAGGATTAGAATTTAAATCAAGCGCTCCTACATAAGGTAAGCTTTCATAGGGAAAATTGATGCCAAAATTAAGCCCATCATATTCTTTTTTTCTAATCAAATTATCAGTAAAGATAAAAGTAAAGCCTTTACTTTTATGAGAAGTGGAATTGCTTAATTCTTTGTCGATGTATATATTTTGAGATAAATCAAACATTCTTGCATCTGTTTTAGGCAATATAATCATTTTAATTTTTTGAGTTTCTTTGACAAATTTCAAATCAAATGTTGCAAAATTTTGATTATTTAAAGGAGTGTCGACAACACCTGGAATAATGCATTCAAAACGTATTTTATTTTCAGTTGTAAATTTTTGACAAGTAAAATCTAAATCATTTTGAACATGCAAAACCGCGAAACTTTGCTTATTTTCGCGGCCTGTATTTAAAGTTAATTCAAAAGCAAAAAGAATATAAACATTCAGTAAAAGTAAAAATATAATTCTCATAAAATAATTATATTATATTTTTATAAAAATAACACCAAAAATACTTATTAATACACAAATAGCTAAAACAAAACCTTGTATAAAATTAAATTGCACACAAGAAGCTTCGGAGCTGCCTTTAATAAAAAGAGTATGGATGATTACTTTTAAATAAGAATAAAGCATAAGTACCGAAGCTAAAGCCATAAATACAGCTAAATACCAATAATCTTCAATAATTAAAGTTTTTAGAACGATAACTTTTCCCCAAAAAGCTCCAAAAGGTGGAATTCCTGCAAGTGAAAGCACACAAAAAGCGAGCGATAAAGCGATTAAAGGTTTTTTAGTCAATAAAGCATTAAGATTTTCAAACGAAGTGAAACGGAAATTACTTAAAATCAAAAACACCCCATAATTAGAAAAACTAAACAAAGTCCAATAAATAAATATAGGATTTAAAATCCCTTCTTTGGCATCAAATAAAGGGATACAAGCAGCCAAAACAAAACTAGAATGTACCACAGAACTATAAGCGAACATTTTTTTCACATCTTTTTGGCTTAATGCAGCAATCGCAGCAACTAACATGGAAAACACTGCTAATATACTGATAATATTTTCAAATCCGATATGATCAAAAAATCCAAAAAGTCTCAATACTACTACAAACATAGCTATTTTTGGCACTACTGAAATAAAAGCTGCTAAATTTGAATAAGTTGCAAAATATACATCTTTTAGCCAAAAATGGAAAGGAGCTAAAGAAAGTTTTACAGCGCATAAAATAAAAATCATCACTCCCGCAACTAAAAGCATAGGATCTTTTTCTAATGCCAATTTTGCATCCAAATCCAAAGTTCCGGTTTTCATATAAATCAAAGCTGAAGCCATCACGAAAAATCCAGAACCCACAGCAGCAACACTAAAGTATTTAATAGCACTTGAAACCGCATTATTGGTTCCACGCATTGCTATAAGAGTATAAAGAGCTAAAGATGATGATTCAAGTCCTATAAAAATTAAAACTAAATTTGAGCTTGAAACCATAAGCAATAAACTAGAAATCATAAACATAAACAAGCTATAAAATTCGCCTTTGTTTTCATCTTTTTGCATCAAAAGATATAAAAATGAAAAACATAAAATGATCAAAGAACTATAAAAAGAAAAGATGTCATTATTTAAAGTCCCTAAAAATGCCTTTGATGCGCCTAAACCAGAAGAAGATACATTGCTTAAAATTAAAAAGGTGCTAACGATTAAAGATAGAGCACAAATGCCCACATAAAATGTTCTATGAAATTTTCCAAAAGCCGAGCATAATAAAAGAACAATAGCAATAGCAATTAAAAACAAAAAAGGATAAGATAAGGAGATATTTAAATTACTGATATTATCTAACATTGTTTTCTCCTTTGATATGATTTAAAAAATTTATATTTTCTTGATTTATAGATCTCGTTTTCATCAATTCAACAAGAGAATTAACATTTTTTTCTAGTGGATCTAAGAAAATTTTTGGAGCTAAACCTAAAGAAAAAATTAAAAAAGCTATTATAATAAGAGTAATAATTTCTTTTGCCTGCAAAGAAAAATTTTCAAGATTTGTATCTTGTTGCATAAAAAACATTTTTCTAAACACAGCAAGCATGTAAATCGCTCCAAGTATGATCACAAATCCTGCTAAAAATGCATAAAGCAAACTTACTTTAGCTATGCCTAAAAGAGCTAAAAATTCACCTACAAAAGATATAGTTAAAGGTAAAGATATACTTGCTAATAAAATCAAAGTAAAAAAGATGCTAAATAAAGGTGCTTTACGTGCTAAGGAATGATAATATAAAATTTCTAAAGTTCCATATTTTTTATATAAAAGTTCAGCCATTAAAAATAAACTCCCAGTAACCAAACCATGCGCAAACATATAAAATATAGCTCCGGTAATTCCTAAAATATTTAAAGAAAAAATCCCTAAAACCATAACTCCAATATGAGAAATGGAACTATAAGCGATCAATTCTTTTAAATTTGAAGCACGATAAGCAATTAATGCATTATAAATAATACTTACGATACATAAGGCTGCGATTAAAGGCATAAAATAAATGCTCGCATCTGGAAAAAGCGGCAAGCAAAAATGTAAAAAACCAAAAGGAGCCATTTTAAAAGCAACCAGCATCATAGAAACTAAAATTGGCGAATTTGTATAAACTTTTGGCGCCCATGTGTGTAATGGAAAAAGGGGCGCTTTGATGGCAAAAGCGATAAAAAATGCTCCAAAAAGTAAAAGTTGTTCATTGAAACTAAATGCAGAGGCATTATTTTTCCAAATTTCTAAATCAAATGTGAAAACATTTAAAAGTTTATAAGTAGCATACGCTTGATAAATTAAGGCTAAAAGCATTAAAATAGAACCAGCAAAGGCATAAATGAAAAATTTAATACCCGATCTATAATCCTTACCATAAACACCCATGATATATAATAAAGGTAAAAGAGAAAACTCCCAAAATACATAAAACAATAAACCATCAAGTGAAGAAAATAACCCCATAATGGCAAATTCTAAAAAGAAAATACAAGAAACAATTGCCTTTTTTTCAATTTTTAAAAATAAAAAGCTTAAAAATATCATTAAAGAGCTTAAAAGCATCAAGATTAAAGAGATGCTATCTGCTCCAACATGGTATTCAAATAAATTAGCTATTTTAAAAGGGAGTTTGTATTCAAAATCAACTCCATTAATTCCATCAAAGAAAAATTTAGCATTTAAAGCAAGTATAATTAAACTCGCCAAAACACTAAAAATCTTCACTCCGCCACGATTTAAAATAAGAGTAATTAAACCCGCAGCCAAAGGAAATAAAATTAAATAATTTAGCATTTTACACCATCCTTGCCAAAATAAGTAAAATCACAAAACCGGCCACCAAAAATCTAAGCATTAAATTTAAGCTATTTGGCATAATCATTTTTTTAGAAATCAAATTAGCATAAAAAGAAATTTTTTCAACAATTGCATCGAAAATAAAAATATCACAATGCTTCATAATTGCACATAAACTTTCGTATTTATTTACTATAAATTTATGATAAAAATGCGGTATAAAATAATCATTACTTAAAAGTTTGTGTATTTTATTTTCTTCTATGCTTGGCTTAAACCAAGAAAATTTATACGCAATGATGGCCAAAAGTATTCCTAAAATTCCTGCCGCACTAGCACAAATCATCACGATATGATCTTGAGCATCTATAAATACAAGTTTAGAGCTGATATAATTAAAAAAGCTGTGCTCAAAAAATCCTGAAATAATCGCTAAAATCATCAAAGGAGTCATAGCCAAAAGTGCTATTTTGCTTGCCTCGTGTGGATGTGCATCGTGTCTTGAATTGGTAAAAAATACAAGCATTAAAAGTCTAAAACTATAAAAAGCTGTCATAAAAGCTGCGATTAAGAGCACTAAAAATATTCCATGATTATGAATTATAAAAGAATATCCCAAAATCAAATCTTTTGAGAAAAATCCTGCAAAAGGATAAATTCCCACCAAAGCTAAAGATCCTATAGTCATAAAAATAGCCGTGATTTTTAAAGGCTTAAATAATCCACCCATTTTTTTAATATCTAAATTATCATTCATAGCATGCATTACGTTTCCAGCACCTAAAAACAATAAAGATTTGAAAAAAGCATGGGTTGCTAAATGAAATAAAGCTATACCATAAGCTCCAAGTCCAGCTGCTACAAACATATATCCAAGCTGAGATAAAGTAGAATACGCTATGATGCGTTTTAAATCCCTTGCCACTAAAGCCATAGAAGCTGCAAATATAGCCACAAAAGCTCCAAGAATAGCTATAAAATAAGAAACTTCAGGAACTAAAGAATAAATTTCCCCTGCTCTAATAACCAAATAAACCCCTGCTGTAACCATGGTTGCGGCATGGATTAAAGCTGAAACTGGAGTAGGCCCCGCCATTGCATCAGCAAGCCAAGTATGAAAAGGAAATTGTGCAGATTTTCCCATAGCACCTATAAATAAACAACTTGCTATTAAAATCAAAGCATTATGATCAAGGTTTTGTACCTTAGAAAAAACTTCATCATAATTTAAAGTTCCTACTTGGATATAAAGCCAAAAAATTCCTAAAAGCATGCCTAAATCAGCAATTCTATTCATAATAAAAGCTTCATTAGCTGCAAAAGAATAAGTATTATTTTTATACCAAAAACCTATTAAAAGCCAAGAGCAAAGTCCAACGCCTTCCCAACCTACAAAAAGACCTAAGAAGTTATCACTTGTGATTAAAAAAAGCATAGAAAAAACAAAAAGTCCTAAGTAGGCAAAAAATTTGTTAAATCCTTCATCATGTGCCATGTAAAAAATACTATAAAAATGCACACAAGTAGCTACAATACCGACTACACACATCATTGTAAGCGAGATAGAGTCTATATTAAAACCAAAATTAACCCCTACAAACCATTCAAAAAAACTTATACTGCCATTAAAATTATTAAAAAGCAAATACAAAGAGCAAAAAGTTCCAATAGCTATAAGTATCCCACATATATAACCTACAAAAACCTTTCTTTGGCTTAAAGAAAAACAGCTTGCAAACAAAAAAGATATAAAAGGACTTAATAGTGAAACCAAAACTAAATTTTGCATACTAAGCCTCCTCTTTCAAACTTTTTAATTCTAATGTGCCATTTTTTCTATACCAAAGCACACACAAAGCTACCCCAACAGCAACTTCACAAGCTGCAATGCCTATGATAAAAAGTGCAAAAACTTGACCATTTAAATCTTGATGCATTTTTGAAGCTGCTACTAAAGCTAAATTTGCAGCGTTTAGCAAAATTTCACTTGAAATAAATAACATAATGAGATTTTGTCTTTTTAAAATTCCAATAAGTCCAACCACAAACATTAGAATGGCTATAAAAAAATATTTTTCTATCATTGTTTTTCCTTTAAAAGCTCTTTGTGAGTAAGCACTATGGCACAAACAAGAGCAATCAAGAGTAATATAGCTATAAATTCAAAGCCTAGAAGATATTTTGAGAAAACCTGCAAAGCAAGTTGCTGATTATTATCAAATAAAGTTAAATCTTGCAAAGGTAGATCTGTTTTTACATTTTGATATTTAAAACCTAAAATAGCAAATAAAAGAAAAATGGCGCTTAAAAATATCAAAACAAAAAAACTTTTTTTAGCTCTA
This sequence comes from Campylobacter sp. W0014, assembly GCF_020135975.1. Taxonomy (NCBI): domain Bacteria; kingdom Pseudomonadati; phylum Campylobacterota; class Epsilonproteobacteria; order Campylobacterales; family Campylobacteraceae; genus Campylobacter; species Campylobacter sp. W0014. The sequence goes on from NZ_JACHTR010000006.1 coordinate 7,685, forward strand.
ATTTTTTCTTTAAATTCTTTAGAAGCATCAAAAAACATCATAGCAAAACTATAAATTCCAAGTACGGCTCCACCATAAACGATGATTTGTATTGCGCCCAAAAAATCTGCATCTAATAAAAAATAAAATCCTGATAAAAATACCATTCCTCCAGCTAAAGCTGAAAGAGAATAAAGCATAGTTTTGCTTAAAACCGCTATTAAAAAAAATCCTAAGACAAATATGCTAAAAAATACAAAGGCTAAAGTTTCTATCATTTGACTTCTCCTTGTGAATTTTGACCTTGAGTTTCTAAGGCTTTATTTTGCATTGCATCATAATAGTTTGGAGTTTTCTTAACCAATAAATCAGCATCTTTTCTTAGACTTCCAGCCCCTTCAAATTCTACTTGCTGTTTTAATTTATCAATAGGAGTTAAAAAATCTTGCTTATAACCAAAATAAGATCTTTGCTCTGCTGCGTTTTCATATTCTAAACCATGTACTATAGCAAGTTCTGGACATACTTCAGCGCAAAATCCACAATAAATACAACGCCCTAAATTAATACTATAATTATTTACTTTTTTACGTCCATCTTTATCTAAAGATGTCTCCATTCTTATACAATTACTGATGCAAATTTTTTCACAAAGTCCACAACCTATACATCTTTCATTTTCACTTTCTATAAAACGCATAAGTCTATGCACTGCACGATAACGATTATCAAGTTGGAGTTTTTCTAAAGGATATTTTATGGTTGCACTGTTATTTCTTTTAAGCATTTCACGCATCACCACCCATAAACCCACGAAAAGCTCGAGCTTGATACTCCTTCTTAGGGCTTGTAAAATTTTTTGCCATGTTGTAACAGGCGTTTTTCTTTTTTCATCAACCAAATAATAATTTCTCATTTAAACTCCTATAAAAGCACCGCTAAGGCTGTAATTAAAAGATTTAAAACTGCCAAAGGAATTAAAATTAAATAACACATTCTCATTACCTGATCAGGACGCAATTGAGGAAAGGCGGCTCTAGCCCAAAAATACCAAAAGAAAATAAATGCTGATTTTAAGATCATCATAATCCAACCAGGAATAATCCAAAAACTATTAAAACCTCCTAAAAATAACAAAGAAATTAAAATAGCACCCGCTATCATACTAGCATATTCACCGATGAAAAACATACCCCAACGAAGTCCGGAATATTCTGTTCCATAACCAGCAACGATTTCAGCATCGTTTTCTGTTAGACAAAGTGGAGTTCTATTAGTTTCGATAAAAAGAGCTATAACAAAAAGTATAAAAGCTAAAGGTTGTTTAAAAATAAGCCAAGATAAAATTCCATCGTTTTGATAATTGTTAATATCCACCAAAGAAAAAGAACCTACAAGCATCACAATAGCCATTAAAGCCAAAGCTCCAACGCTTTCATAAGAAATGATAGCTACAAGCCCTCTTGCAGCACCTAAAATAGACCATTTGTTATTACTTGAAAGCCCGCCTAAAAATACCGCATAAAAACAAAGCCCAGAAGTTCCTATAACAAAAAGTAAAGCCACATTAATATCAGAAATTAAAGGCTGAACAATATGTCCAAAGAGTGTAAATTCTGGCAACATTGGAATAGCTGCTAAAGAAACAAAGGCACAAATGGCAGACAAAAGAGGTGCTATTGCAAAAATAATTTTTTGAGAATTATAAGGAATAATATCCTCTTTTGTGAAAAGCTTGATCATATCAGCAACAAGTTGTATAAGCCCAAAAGGACCGACCATATCAGGTCCTATACGACGTTGAAAATACGCCAAGACTTTTCTTTCAGCATAGGTTGCAAGTCCTGCTAAAGTCGCAAAAAATGCAACTACGATAACGCATTTTATTAAAGTTACTAAAACAAAAAAAGCAAAATCACTCATTGTTTGCTCCTATTTTTTGTATTTGTGCTAAAACAAATCTTTGATCGAAAAAGCTCAAAGTATCTATCTTTTCATCAAAATATGGCAAATAAGCTCCGTTTTTTATATCCTTGTCTATACGCACACTTAAGCTTATTTCTTTATTATTGATTGTAATTTTTACTAAATCTTTATCTTTTAAATTTCTTTCATTGGCTAAATTTTCACTGATTCCAATAAATATTGCTTCATTGATCGCACTTGCACGATTTGAAAATCTACCAAATTGATAACTAGGATTTGCACTATAAAGTAAAATATCATTATCTTTTGGCTCTAAAGTATTGGAATTTGGAGCTAAAAATTCTTTCTTAGCGTTTTTCTTAAAACAATCTAAATTAAGCTGATAACCCCTTTTGCATTCTCCGCCATTGGTGTAATAATTTTCCAAATTATCAAATTCAATAGGAGAGAAACCTTTATCCATAGGAAGTCTCTTTGTATAATCAATGGTATATTCTTGATCAAACCCTAAAGCATTAGCTAGATCATTTAAATAATATCCGCCAAATTCTAAAGCAGCGTTTGTTGGAACCACTCTTTTATCGTAATTTAAAAATGTTCCTTCTTGCTGATTTAAACTAGAACTTGCTAAATCAGCGTGTTCCTCATAAGAAAATGTAAAATCTCCTTTTTCATTATAACCCAAAGTTTTACCTTCTGCTTTATCAGCACTTAAATCACAAATCATCGCTACACCTAAAGTATTAGTATGTGTAGGATTTAGAAAAACTTTAAAAGGAGTGCTTGTTTGTATCAGTGCTAATAACTTAGCAAGTTTTTTAGCATCATGATGGAAGTAAAAATCGCTACCAACTACAAGAGTAAATTTAGACTTTTTAAGCAATAAATCCTCAAGCTTATCTTCATCTAAACCTAAATTTTTAGCAAAAGCAGAACGTTGTGCTTCTATATTCTTTTTTACTTTTTTTGGAACAATTTTTTTCACTTCTTTTTCGATCTCATTGCCTTCTTCATCTTTTTCTATAACTTTTTCAATCACTTCTTCATTGATTGTTTCCTCAATTTCTTTATTTTCTTTAACAAAAAATTCAGCTAAATGAGCCTTAATGCTTTCATCTGTTGTAAATTTTTGAAGTAAGAAATATAAAATTTGCTCTTCATTTCCACTTTTATGGACACATGAAAGAAAATTCTTGGAATATTTTTCAACACCCAAATCTCCTATAGGATGAAAATAAAGCCCTGCTCCTTTATTCATCACTAAAGAATTGTTAACTTTGTAACTTAAAGTTGGCGCATCATATCTTAATAAAGTTCCTAAAACCACTAAAAAATCGCTCTTAGTGATATCATCACTTACAGCATTATACATTTCTCCCGCATTTTCTATAAATTCATTAAGAAATTCTTTAAATTTTAAAGCCTCTTCATTGATAAGATTGAGATTAAACTTATGCTTTAAATTTTGCAAAATCAAAGCTTCTTCATTGGTTATAAAGCTATTGAATTTAATATTTTTAATTTCATTTTTTTCAAAAAGTGCTACAAGTTCATTAAAAGCTTTTTCGTCTTTTATAGCTTCATTTTCAGTATCAAAACCAAATCTTGCTGCTTTATTTAAAGTTGTAAAAGCAAAGTCATTACTCACGCGATAAATTTTAGGTTTTTGATTGCTAATTCCACTTTGTTTGATATCATAATACATAAGCTCACAATCACTAGAATGAGGATTTGCCGCTGGGATTCTTGTAAGCTCCCAAGCATTAGAGCTGTATTGAAATTTTGATCCGATCAAAGCTCCTGTTGGACATACACTTGTACATTCTCCACAAAAAGAACAATTTAAACTTTCACCATTAGATGGGCCAATTAAATTTTTTTGGAATTTTGTCCAAATCGCATAAGCATCCTTACCCATTGTTTCTTTAAAACCAGCATCTACAGCATCTCCTCCACGTGGAACGGTTTTTAAAGCACTTTCGCCGATCTTATCCTTACAAACTGTAACACAGCGTTCGCAAACTATACAAAGAGCTGGATCATAATTAATCATCCCCCAATGTTTATGTGGTTTATGAGTGTCTTTTATCCAATGTCTTTGCACATTTACTCTTGATTTGTGTGTGAAATTTTGAAGCTCGCATTCACCGGATTTATCACAAACTCCACACTCTAATGGGTGATTGATGCAATAAGCTTGCATAATCTCATTTCTCTCATCCCATAAATTTTGCAAATCACTTTCTACAACCATACCATCTTTTGCTTTGGTATTGCAAGAATAAACCTTTTTACCATCAGCCTCTACCATACACATACGACACGCTAAAGTAGGGCTACAACCGGTCAAATAACAAATTGCAGGAATAAAAATATCATTTCTTCTTGCTATGTTAAGGATATATTCGCCTTCTTCAAAGGCGCAATCTATACCATTTATTTTAACTGTCATTTTGCTTCCTTTATGCGAATTTGAGTAAAATCAAAACCAAAATTTTCATGCTTTAAAAAACCGATAGTGCCTTGTAAATTTTCATCTAAACAAAGTGTGGTTTTAAGATTGAAATCTTTGGCTAAAATTTCTACTTCGCTTTGATCTTTGCATTTTGAAATTTGTAAAAATTGCTTCGAGCAATGTAAATTATTGTCATCCAAATCAGCCTTAAAAAGCACCAATCCATCGTAATTATCCAATTCTTTTAAAGGATTAAATTTTGCATTTTCAAAATGGCATTCTTTTTCATTGCTGTCTAAAATTTTAAGCTGATACTTTTGGCTTAAAAAATTTAAAAAATATTTTATATTTTCACTGTCTTTATATAAATCAATATTTTTATCTATGATTAAATATTTTGCCGTTTTTAAAAAATCCAATGTATCGCTTGCTTCTTCTTCTCCAAAACAAGATTCAGCACTTAAATAACCTTCATCTAAATCTTGAAAAGCATTTTCATCGCTCATTTTACAAAGCAAGGCTAAAACAAAACTCAAACTTGCAATTTCACATTTGTAAAATTTAGCTTTTAAAAACTTATCCTCTAAGCAAGAAATATTAATATTCTCGCCTTGAATTCTTGTGCATAAATCTTTATTTTTAATGCTTGGCATATCTAAAAAACAAAGTGCCTTTTCATAAATCATACACTTTCCTTTTTTATAACGATAGTCCAATCGACTTGATTGAATTTTAAAGAATTAAGAAGTTCACATCCATTTTCTTTTACAAAAGAAAAACTTTTTTCTACAGCAGAAAAATCACCGATTTCAAAAAGAATCACCAATACTTCCCCTACCTTAGCCTCTTTAATAGTCTGTGCTAAATCCTCAAAGAGCGCTTTGCTCTTTCTTAAATCTACCCTTCTCATCGATCAATCTCACCTAAAACTATATTCACATTACCCATGATCGCAACCACATCCGCTAAATACGTTCCCACTAACATTTCTTCAAAAAAAGAACAATGCCAATAGCTAGGGGTTCTAGCTTTTAAACGATAAGGTCTCCCGCTTCCATCACTATGGATAAAAAAACCTAACTCGCCTTTTGGACTTTCAGTAGGCACATAAACTTCACCTTTTGGGGGCTTTAAGCCTTGAGTAACTAAAACAAAATGTTGCATGAGTGAATAATTTTGTGTCAAAATTTGCTCTTTTGAAGCGCTAACATATTCTGGATGATTGGCTAAAATTTCAGGAGGTGTATCTTTATAAAGGGCTGCGCATTGTCTTAAAATTTTAAGACTTTCTCTAAATTCTTGCATATAAATTTTATATCTTGCATAAGAATCGCCTTGAGTTGCATAAGGCACACCAAAATCCACTTCATCATATAGCAAGTAAGGTTCTTCTTTGCGTATATCATAGCAAATTCCACTTCCTCTTAAAAGCACTCCACTACAACCCCAATTTAAAACTTGTTCCTTAGTTACCACGCCGACATTTTCAGTTCTTAAACGCCAAATTCGATTATCATCCAATAAAGCTTCATAATCAGCGATATCTTTAGGGAATTTATCGCAAAAAGCTAAAAGTTCTTGCAAAAAGCCTTCAGGTAAATCAAGCATTACCCCGCCAATTCTCATTGAAGAATGTGTAAGTCTTGCTCCACAATACTTTTCAATCAAATCTAAAACATATTCTCTTTCTCTAAAACAATATAAAAATACAGTCATAGCTCCGATATCGAGTGCATGGGTTGCAAGCCAAAGCAAATGCGATCCTATACGATTAAGTTCTAATAGTATCATACGAATCACTTGGGCTCTGCGTGGAATTTCTAAACCGCATAATTTTTCAACTGCAGCACAATAAGCATAGTTGTTTGAAGAAGCTGCAACATAATCCATCCTATCGGTTGTAGGAATAAATTCTTGATAGATCATATTTTCAGCCATTTTTTCCATACCGCGATGCATATAACCTATGGTTGGACGTGCCTTAACAACCTGCTCTCCATCAAGCTCTAAAATAAGACGTAAATTTCCGTGCGCTGAAGGGTGCTGAGGCCCTAAATTGATGATCATTTTTGAATCTTCTTGCTCAAAAGCTATATTTTCATAATAAGGTTTTAACTTGCTAGGAATTTGCATTTTAACGCCTTTTCTCTAAAATTTTTGCTTGATCGCGTTTGACTTTTTTCACAAAAGCAACGCCTTCTTCTTCTTGATATTCTTGTTTGAAAGATATTTCTTTAGGATTAGCTCCTTTGGCGGTTTCATGATAAATTCTTGCAAAATTAAGAGTATCTTTATCATCCACAAAGCCAGAATCTCTTTGTTCAGGTCCAACAACTTCACGATATTCTTTTCCAAAAATTCTATCAATTTCATACCATTGCGCAAACTCATCTCCCTTTAAAGGATAAGTTTTTAAAAGAGGATGGCCATACCAATCATCAGGCATTAAAATACGTTTTAAATTTGGATGATTGATGATAAATATTCCATACATATCATAAATTTCTCTCTCACTCCAATTAGCTCCCTTAAAAACACCAGTGACACTTTGCAATCTTTCTTTGATACCTACAAAAGTTTTAACCCTTACTCTTAATTTTTTATCAATATTTAAAAGCTGATAGAAAACTTCAAAACCATTTCTAGAAGCGACAAAATCAATAGCACTAGCTTCAGTGAAAGATACATAGCCTAGATTTTTAAGAATTTGCAAGGTTTTAATATTGTCTTCTTTGTTGATTTGAATCACCCAAAAATCAAGTTCTATAAAAGAATCTAAAATTCCAATTTGCTCTTTTAAAATTTGATAATCTTGTTTAAATTTACTCTCGTCAACATTAATCTTAGTTGTATGCGGAGCATGATAAAATCTATCTTTATAATAATTTTTTAATTGAACATCTTTTTTATCGCTATATTTTCTCATCTTTATACCAACCTTTTTGGTGCAATTTTACGACTTGCTTTTTCTTTTCGAATTCTTTTTTGCAAAATCATCAAAGCAAATTGAAAACTTTCAGGACGAGGAGAACAACCTGGTACATAAATATCTACCGGTATAATACGATCCACTCCTTGCACCGTAGAATAAGTATTAAACATTCCTCCAGTATTCGCACAACTTCCCATTGAAATAACCCACTTAGGTTCAGGCATCATATCATAAAGTCTTCTTGTAAATTCAGCGTGTTTTTTACTCAAAGTTCCTGCGATAATCATCACTTCACTATGACGCGGAGAAGCTCTAAAAATAGTTCCAAAGCGGTCAAAATCGTATCTTGAACCCCCAGCTGCCATCATTTCTATAGCACAGCACGCCAAACCATAAGATAAAGCCCATAAAGAGTTACTTCTACCCCACTGAACAAGCTTATCAACGCTGGTTAAAACTACTGGTAAACCGCTAGCATAATTTATTTGATGCTCTGCCATGCAAACGCTCCTTTTTTATATGCATATAAAAAACCTACTCCTAAAAGTAAAATAAAAATTAATACCTCTAAAAGTCCAAACCATCCTAGGCTTTTAAAAATCAAAGCCCAAGGAAATAAAAATACGACTTCAATATCTAAAAGAATAAATATCAAAGCGACAATAAAAAACTGAGAATTAATTTTATTTGCTTGTTTAACAGGTATAGGACCACATTCATAAATTCCAAGTCCTAATCTTTTTCGATTTTTTGAAGCAAAATTATTGCCAATTTTTGAAGCTAAAAAAACTAATCCGAAAAAGATCATACTAGCAAGCACTATCATTAAAAAGATACCAAAATAAGGGTGTGCTACATCTATATGAGACATTTGCTCTCCTTCTTAATTTAAACATTTTTTATTGTCTCGCAATAAAATTTTATTACACAAAGGATAACATTTTACTCTAAATTTTCTATATTAAAACTTAGAGTAAAAAAAATTATATTAATTTTATGTTAAAATTGGATTTCTTTATACTTAAATTTATCAAATAAATTTTTATGATGAGTAATAAAAATGTAGGAAATATTATATTTTTGCTGGTATTGATTTAAAAAACAAAGAATTTCGTTAGAATTTTTTGTATCAAGCATTGAAGTTATTTCATCTAAAATCAATAATTTAGGTTTTAAAATTAAAGCGCGGATAAGTCCTATACGAGAAGCTTCTCCGCCGCTTAATTCATAAGGTTTACATTCTAAAATTTGTCGCTTTAAGCCAAAACGATCAAAAAAATCAAAAATCACCTCATCATTCTTTTTTAAATTAAAATTTTCCAAACCATCCTGTATTAAATTCTTAATTTTTTTATAGGGATTTAAAGCCATTTTTTGATCTTGAAAGCAATATTGCATTTCTTTTCTTAAAAGTCTTTGTTTTTCTTTGTTGATCTTATGTACATTGTGATTTTCATATAAAACTTCACCCTCGTTTGGATTTTCTAAAAAACAAAGTATTTTTGCCAAAGTCGTTTTTCCACAGCCACTTTGTCCTAAAATCATTAAATTTTCACCTTGTTCTAGAGAAAAATTGATATTTTTAAAAACTACATATCTTTCTTTTTTTAAATACCAATGTTTTTTTATCTCATAGAATTTACTCAAATGATGCACTTTAAGCATTAATATTTCCTAAAAATTGATCCAAAGTATAAAGTTTAGTTTGATCTTTTTCTATTAAAAGAATTTCATCAGTCAAAGAATGCGCTAAATCTAAATCGTGAGTAATACAAACTAAAGCAATATCTTTTTTTAACTCTTTTAAAATTTGGATGATTTTTTGATTATTTTTCTCATCCAATGAAGCATTTACCTCATCGCAAATTAAAATTTCTGGCTTGTGCAATAAAGCTAAAGCCAAACTTACCCTCCTAGCCATCCCTACACTTAATTCATGAGGATAAGAATGCCACAATAAATCTAATTTTTCAAAACCTAATTTTTCAAAATAAGAAAAAACATATTTTTTATACTCTTTTTGATTTAAATTTGTATGAGTTTTTAAAATAAAAAAGCATAATTTTCCTATGTCCATATAAGGATATAAACTTAACTCGCTATCTTGCAATACCAATGCAACCTTAGATCTAAATTCTCTAAGTTGATTTTTCTTTAGCTTTAAAATTTCAACCCCATTGAAACTAAATTCATCAGCAGTTAAACTAAATTTAGAATCCAAAAGCCTCACTAAAGCTTTACTTAATAAACTTTTTCCTACTCCACTTTCTCCTAACACCGCTAAAGCTTGACCTTTTTTTAGCTCAAAGCTAATATTTTTTAGTAAAATTTTATTTTTAAAGCTTATATTTAAATTTTTAACTCTCAAGATCTCACTCCCCAACGATCCTGTAAAAAATTACCTAACCATAAAAGCGGTAAAAAAAGTAATATAAGAGTTAAAAGTGGAAAAAATATCACCCACCAAGCTCCTACAAAAACTGCTTTTGAAAAATCATTTAATAAAATTCCTAAAGTTGGAATTTCAAACCCTATACCAAGCCCAAAAAAACTTAAAGTGGATTCTGTGGCAATAGCATGGATAATATTAAAAACAAAAAGTGTAAAAATCAATGATTTTAAAGCCGGTAAAAGATCTTTTAAAAAAATTTTCAAAGGAGTTCTTCCTAAAACTATACTTGCTTTATAAAATTCCAAACTCTCTAATTTTTTTAATTCACTCTCAAGCATCCTAGCGACGAAGCACCAATGTATTAAAGCAATTAATACGCTCATGAGTAGCATATTTATACTCATAAAATTTTGAAAAAACATCAATAATAAAAAAGCAGGAAAGGCTAAAAAAAGATCTAATATTCTCATCCAAAAAGTATAAAAAAATAAACGCGCTAAAAAAAGATAAAAAATCGCAAAAAAAATGGATAAAAATGAACTAAAAACTCCTATTAATAAAGAATTTCTCAAAGCAAAAAGCAAACGAGAATACAAATCTCTACCCAAAAAATCCGTACCTAAAATATAAATTTGATTTGGAGCTTGATAAGTATTTTGCAAATGTATTGATAAAATATCAAACGAAGCTAAAAATGGCGCTAATAAAGCCAATATAGATAAAACGATTAAGGGTAAAAGATAAATAAAAATCTTAAACAAAAGAAAACTTTCTTAACTTTGGATTTAAAATTTGAGAAATTATATCACTTAAAAAACTTAGCAATGTCGCAAAAAGAACACTTAAGAACAATAAAGCCAAAACTACAGGAAAATCTTTATAAATAATACTTTGAATCAATAAAAATCCAATGCCGCTAAAATTAAAAATATTTTCTACAATATAAGTTCCCATGATGAAATTTAAAGCAGTAGCTCCAAAATAAGAGATAATCGAACCTAAACAATATTTTAAAACCAAATGATTAATATCACTTTGTTTTAAAGCTCTAGCATAAAGATTTTGTATAAAAATTTGAGAAAAACACTCATGGATGAGATTTCTTGCTATTCTTAAATATAAAGCCAAATGAGATAAAACAAGAACCAAAATAGGAAAAATAAGATGTTTTAAACGACTAAAAAAGTCATTTTTAAATTCTATATCACCGATTGATAAAAAATGGCCAAAAAAGCTAAAAATAAATATAAAAATCAATGCGATCGCCAAAGGAGGCAGGGCGAAAAAATTTAATGTTGCAAAAGTAATGATTTTTTCTATAAAACTATTTTTAAAATGATACTCCACAAAAGCCAAAAAAATACTCAAAAAAAATAAAATGCCTAGGGCGCTAAAACTTAAAATCAAAGTATTTAAAAACCTTTCTTTTATAATCTTTAACACCCTTTCTCCGCTTAAAAAAGATACGCCAAAATCTCCTTTTAAAGCTTTAAAAATCCAATTTCTATATTGAATCAATAAAGGTTTATCAAGTCCTAAATTTTTTTCCACTCTTTTAACAAATTCTTTGCTTTGAGTATTGCTACCATTAGCATAACTTACATTAACTTTACTAAAATGCAATATTGTAAAGCATAAAAAAGTGCTTAAAAAGGCTACTAAAATACCAAAAAATAAACGCAAAAGCACTATTGCTTAACCCATTCATAAATATTTGAAGTAAAACCCACACCATGATGACCCAAAATTCTAGGCTCAATGCCTTTAACCTTAGTATCATAAACTAAAGCAAAATCTAAATAAACAAGAAAAATAAAAGGGGGATCATCATATAAAGCATCAATAAATTCTTTATAGTATTTTTTGCGTTCATTTAGATCAAAAGTATTTCTAGCTCTAAATAAAGAATCATCAACTTTTTTATTATGATAATGCCCAAAATTCCAACCTTGTTCATTTAAATCACTATCTTGAGAGCTTTCAAAAACTCTAAAAGTATGAAAGTCAGGATCAAAAGGACTCCCCCAGCCGATAACAAAACTATCAGCCTTGGAATAATCAAAACTACCGGCTGGCTTTGCTACAACCTGTGTTAAAACCCCAATTTTTCTAAATTCACTTTGTAAAATTCCTGCTAAACTTACCCTTAAAGGATCATTACTCATAGCATAAATTTGAAATTTCAATTCTTTTTCATTTTTTTGAAAAATTCCATCTTTATTTTTAGTAAAACCAGCATCTAAAAGTAATTTTTCTGCCTTTAATGCATCATAATTAAAAGAATTAAAATGTTTAGGATTTGCCCAAGAATTTTGCAAAGGATGAAAGGCAACCATGCCATATCCATGCAAGAGATTTTTCACTATACTTTCTCTATCTACGGCATAATTTAACGCTTTTCTTACTCTTACATCTTTTAAAAATTCATTATTTAAATTAAACATTAAAGCTCTATAATCAACCGATTTTTCTCTTAAAATCTTAAATTTTGGATTATTTTTAAAGATATTTAATAAAGAATTGTCGATCAAGGCAGCATCTATAGTACCATTTTTAAGTTCTATGCTCGCAATTAAAGGATCAAAAATATGCTTTATGATTAATTTTGGAGTTTTAACCTTAGCTCGATAAAATTTATCATTAGCTTCTAATTTTACATATTCTCCTTTTTTCCACTCAACAAATTTATAAGCTCCTGTTCCTATAGGATGTTCATTAAAAGAAGCTGTATTTAGATCTTTATTTTCAAGCAAATGTTTTGGCAGTATTCCTATACTTAAAGCATCTAAAAAAGCCGGATAGGGTTCAAAAAGCGTGATTTTTATGTGATAAGGATTGATTATTTCTATTTTTTTTACATTATCAAAATTAACATACAATGGAGAATTATTTTTCGAATTTTTAAAAGCATCTATACTGAATTTAACATCTTGGGCGCTAAATTTTACTCCATCATGCCACAAAACATCATCCCTTAAAAAAATATCGTAAACTAAACCATTTTTACTGATTTTCCAAGACTTTGCTAAATCTGGTTTTAAACTCATATTCTGATCAAAATAAACAAGTCCAGAAAAAATAAGATTAATAAGCACATCATGATCTTCACTATACGCAGGATTTATCCTTGAAATTTCATTTTCTACTGCGATGATTAAAGTATCTTTTGGAATCTTTGCTTGCAAATTCACAAACAAAACCAAGATAAAAATCCAAAATCTAAACATCTTTTTCCTTAAAAATTATATTTATTTAAATTATAAAATAAAACCAAACAAGCCACAAGCCCCTAGAGGGGATAAATCAATATAAAATTTTTACATTACAAAATTTAAATATTTATAAAAACTAAAATAAATATAAATATTGGTTAAATATCAAAATTATACAAGTAAATCCCTATTTTAAAATATTTTTAGTCTTAATTTTACTTGAATTTTATATTTTTTTGGAATATAATGATTAAATATTTTGTAACAAAATATAAAGGAGCACACATGCAGCAAAATCGTAGAGATTTTTTAAAATGGAGTTCTTTATTTGGTGGTTTAGCTTTAACCCCTATGCAGTTAAGTTCAAATTTATTAAAAACCTCGCCTATGATAACAAAATGGGCAGGGTGCAATGTAAATTGTGGAACAAAATGCCCTATTAAAGTTCATACTCAAGATGGGGTTGTAAAATACGTTAGCACAGACAATGAAGGAGAGGACGAGTTTAAAACACGTCAAGCCAGAGCTTGTATTAGAGGAAGAAGTTCAAGATATAAGGTTTATAATGCCAATCGACTTAAAAGGCCTTTAAAAAGAGTGGGTAAAAGAGGAGAAGGTAAATTTATGCCTATTTCTTGGGAACAAGCTTTCGATGAAATCGCTTCAAAAATGAAAGAGGTAAAAGAAAAATATGGAAATGAAGCATTTTTTTATCACCTATGCTACAGGAACCACTGGAACTATTATCAATCGCTGCACTTCAGGCCCTTGGGCAAGACTTTTGAGTCTATACGGAGGCTATTTAAATTATCACAACACTTACTCAACAGCACAAATTTCAAATGCGATGAATTATTTTTATGGAGGATCTCCCGCAAGCGATATCGCGACTCTACGTTCTGCAAAACTCGCTATCTTTTTTGGTGCTAATCATGTAGAAACGAGAATGGGCGGAGGTGGCATAGGCTATGCTTATCATAAAGCTTTAGAAGAAAGTGGTTGTAAGATTATCCATATTGATCCAAGATATAATGATTCTTGCATAGGACATTGTGATGAATGGATTCCAATAGCCCCTGGAACAGATGCGGCCTTAATCGCAGCTTTAGCCTATGTGATGATTAAAGAAAATTTACTGGATAGAAAATTTCTTGATACTTACACTATAGGTTTTAGCGAAAATACCTTACCAAGCGATGCACCTAAAAATTCAAGTTATGAAAGTTATGTTTTAGGAACTTATGATGGTATAGAAAAACTCCCGAATGGGCGAGTAAAATCACAAAAATTCCATCTCGTCGCATCACTCAACTTGCAAGAGAAATCGCTTTAACTAAGCCTTGCTTTATTGAACAAGGCTGGGGAGTGCAAAGACATTCTAATGGGGAGCAAAATGCGAGAGCTATTGCAACTTTAGCTTGCATGATAGGAAGTATAGGCATAGAAGGAGGCAATACAGGTTGTCGCACCGGATCAAGTAAAACTTATGATATTATGGGAATGCCTTATAAAAATCCTATTAAAGATTCTATTCCTTGTTTCTTATATACCGATGCTATTTATCGCGGTAAAGAAATGACGGATCTTAGTGATGGGGTGCGTGGAACAAAGCAACTCAAGCAAAATATCAAATTTATCTTCAATACAGCAGGAAATTGTTTAACCAATCAGCATAGCGCTATTAAAGAAGTCGATCGTATTTTAAGTGATGAAAGTTTGTGCGAATGTATCGTTGATATCAATGTTACAAGAACGCCATCTAATAATTATGCTGATTATATTTTGCCTGATGCAACTATGCTAGAACAAGAAGATTTTATTAGACCTAGCGCAGGATATTATAGTAATAGACCTTATATTATCTATTGTCAAAAAGCTATAGAACCTGTGGGTGAGGCAAAACCTATTTATGAAATGTGTATTGAACTTGCTAAAAGATTAGGTATAGAACAAGAATTTAGCGAAGGAAAAACCCAAAAAGATTGGTTAAAATATCTTTATGAAGAAAGTATGAAAAAAAATCCACTCTTGCCAAGTTTTGAAGAAATGTGCGAAAAAGGACTTGTAAAATTTGATCCGGTTAAACCTGTTGTCGCACTTGAAAGTTTTATAAAAGATCCTATCAATCATCCTTTAAAAACTCCAAGTGGTAAAATCGAAATTTACAGCAACGAACTTGCAAAAATGCAAAAAACTTGGAAATTAAGAGAAGGACAGCAAATCGTTCCTATTCCTGTATTTGAAAGCCAAAGAGAAGGCATACTTGATCCTTTAAAAGAAAAATATCCCTTACAATTTTATGGATATCACTATAAAGGAAGGACTCATTCTAGTTTTTGGGAAATTCCACAAATTAGAGAAACAAACCCTCAAGAAATTTGGATCAATCCTATTGATGCACAAGCAAGAGGTATTAAAACAGGAGATATGATCCAAGTTAGAAATGATTTAGGTATTATCCAAGGAATGGCCAAAGTAACACCAAAAATCATACCAGGTTGCGCAGTCACTCCTCAAGGAGCTTGGGCTAAATATGCAAATGGTATCGATGTAGGAACTTGTGTTAATTCTTTAGCTAGTATAGTGCCAACTGCTATTTCAAAAGGCAATGGACAACATTCTATTTTAGTAGAAATTGCAAAAGTTTAAGGAGTGTAAAATGAATTTAGAAGAAAACTCACAATTTGGTTTTATGCTTGACCAAAGCAAATGCGTAGGCTGTAGAACTTGTTCTTTATCTTGTAAAGATTATAAAAATATGCCTGTTGGAGTAAATTTTCGCCGTGTTTTTGAAACAGAAGGTGGTAATTGGACTTGCAAAGAAGAAGATGGGAGCGTAGAGCAAAACGTTTTTGCTTATTATACCTCTATATCTTGCAACCACTGCTCTGATCCAGCCTGTCTTAAAGCTTGTCCAACGGGTGCAACTATGAAGGTAAAATGGGGCATAGTGAAGGTTGAAGATAGCATGTGTATAGGATGTAAAGCTTGTGCTATGGCTTGTCCTTATGGTGCTCCACAATTTAATCACGAAAGTGGGCACATGAGCAAATGCGATGGTTGTTATGATAGACTTAAAGAAGGAAAAAATCCAATTTGTGTGGATTCTTGTCCTTTTAGAGCCTTAAAAGCTGGAGATATTGCTAAATTAAGAGAAAAACATGGAAATTTAGCTTCAATCACTCCTTTACCTGATGCAAGCATCACGCATCCAAATTTATGTATAGTGCCTGAAAAACATAGCTTACCTTCAGGAAATAAAAGCGCAATTTTTCATTTGCCACAAAATTATCAAGGAGTAAAAAATGACATCCTTTAATCATATTTTTAGCGAAATGCCTTTAGTGCTTTTTACCATACTCGCGCAAGCCTTTATCGGGCTTAGCTTTGTCTATGCTCCTGCTTTTTTAAATGGCTATAAAAATTTTACTCATTTAAAATCTTTTGGGCTTTTTTTAGGTATAGCTATGATCGTAGCTTTTATACCTTCTTTTTTTCACCTAAATGACATAACACATATTTTTAATGTTCTTAACCGACTTGGATTTTTTTATGCTAATAATCAATGGTATGTAGGTTGGATGAATAATGAAATTTTATTCTCTTCTCTTGTTTGTGTTTTTGGCTTTTTACTTTATTTTAAAAATAAAAAATGGATCTTTTTTCTAACATTGCTATGCGGAATTTTAGGAATTTTCTTTATGAGTGGCGCTTATGGTTCTATGCAAAAAAGTGTGCCGACTTGGGATTTTAAAATCACTTTGCTTTATTTTTTTACTAGTGCGATTTTTTTGGGTTCTATTCTTTATTATTGCTTCTTTGAAGAAGGTGAACACGAAAGAAAAATGTCTTTTTTTGCAGGACTTATTGGTATAGGCTTATTAAGCACGGCTATTGTTTTACAAACCTTGCACGTAGGACAAACTTGGATTATGGGGCTTGTCAATCCTTTTGAGCTTTTAAGGGGAACTTATATTTGGTTTATAGGATCATCTTTTGCATTTTTGGGATTAAGTATCACTTGTTGGTATTTAAATAACTATCTTTATGAAAAATTCCAAAGTAAATTTTTTACCTATTTTGCCCTATTGTGTGCTTTTATAGGAGTATTTATCACTAGAATGCTATTTTATGGTCTAATAAGCACACAAATTATGTTAGGGCATCCTTAATGAAACATCTAGCAATAGATATTTTCATTACTTTTTTAAAAAATCCACCTAAACAAGATTTGCTAGAGAAAATTCAAGAAGAGCAGCTCTGGCAAAGGTGGTTTTTAAAAAATGAAAATCCTTTGCAAAAAGAAGCTTTAGGGTTGCTAAGTCATTCTAAAGAAGATGAAAAGGCAATAGGATATGATTTTACTTGTCTTTTTTTAAGCGATATTAATTTTGTTAAAGCTCCACCTTATGCTTCTTTTTATCTCGATAAAGATAAAGAAATTTACTCAAGTAATTCCGAAAAAATCAAAAATATCTTCTTAAAATACAATTTTTTAAATTTTTTAGAAAATGAACCTCAAGATAGTTTGATTAATGAACTTTTATTTATTAAAGAATTGCTAAAAAATGATGATAAAAAAACCTTGAAAGAATTTTTAGAAAAAGAGTTTTTTACTTGGTTTAATATGTGGAATAATGACTTAGAAAAAGGAGCAAAAAGCGATTTTTACAAAGGCTTAGCTATGCTTATGAGAGATTTTTTTAATGATTTGGAAAATTAACATAGGTTATTTTTTTACTCTTTAATTTTATATATAATTGCTTTTTTGTAATTAAAAATATATTAAAAGGAAAAATATGACTCAAGAACAAATTCAAATCATCAAAGATTGCATACCAATTTTACAAAAAAATGGAGAAGATTTAACTAAAGAATTTTATAAAATCATGTTTAATGATTATCCCGAAGTAAAATCTATGTTTAACATGGAAAAGCAAAATTCAGGAGAACAACCAAAAGCTTTAGCAATGGCTATTTTGATGGCGGCTAAAAATATAGATAACTTAGAAAATATGAGATCTTTTGTAGATAAAGTTGCTACAACTCATGTAAATTTAGGAGTTAAAGAGGAGCATTATCCTATAGTCGGAGTTTGTCTTTTAAAAGCAATTAAAAATCTTTTAAATCCAGATGAGGCTACTCTTAAAGCTTGGGAAGTTGCTTATAATCAAATTGCTAAATTTTATATTGATATAGAAAAAAAACTTTATACAAAATAATTTAAAGCCTATTTTTAGGCTTTAATTAAAATTTTCTACTAAATTTTTTGCCAACTCTTTAATATTTTCACCCTTTAACTCATTTATATTGCCTTCTTGTGCAAGTAAAATTCGATCAGCACTATCAAAATAAGCATCATCATGAGTAATGGCAAAAATAGTTTTACCTTGTTCTTTTAATAAAGGTAAAAGTTTTTTATAGAAAAATTTTCTAAATACAGGATCTTGATCTGCTGCCCATTCATCAAGAATCAAAACATCCCTTTGCTCGAGTAAGGCTATAAGCATGGCCAAACGTTTTTTTTGCCCTGTAGAAAGCTTGGTAAAAGTTAATTCATTATCTACAACATTTGTTTTATTTTCAAGCTCTAAAAAATTAAGCCAAAAAGCGATTTTTTCCTCACTTGCAAAACCATTTTTACTTAAGGTTTTGCTAAAAAGATGAAAATCGCTAAAAACTGCAGAAATAAGTGATCTATATCGACTCAAGCTTTTTTCATTATCAATTCGCATATTATCCACATAAATTTCGCCGTCACTCGGTTTAAAAAGTCCTGCTAAAAGCATACAAAAGGTTGATTTTCCACTTCCATTTTTACCAATTAAAAATACAAGTTCTCCTTTTTTTATATCAATATTTACAGGATTTAAGCTGAAATTCTCCTCATAAGAAAAAGAAACATTTCTAAAAGAAATTTGTTTCCAATCTTTAATATAATCTATCTCTTTAAAACCTTCTTTATATTCATCTAGTTCTAATTTTTCGATTTTATCCAAAGCAATTTTTGCTAAAAGTAAGGTAGGAAAAGAAGAGATCATAGAAACCAAAGGAGTTCTTAAAAATAAAATAGAAAGAGCTATAGTGGTTGCTTCATTTACACTTGCTAGATTATATTTTAAAGCTAAAAAAAACTCCATACCCACTAAAGCTAAAAGTGTTACATTTGTCCAATTGTTTGATAAATTATTAAAAAGATTGCCTAAAGTGCTATTTATCTTTTTTGCTTTTGCGTTATTTTCAAATTCAAGCTCGTAATAAAGCTTGGCTCTATCTTGATTGATTAAAAGTTCTTTATGGCCATCAAGTATATTTTGATAATTGTTTTGCAAAGCATCATCATTTTCTCTAGCCTTACGAAAATAATAATAAACTTTCATCATTAAAAAATGATTTGTTATAAAAACAATTGCGATCCAAACCGCACAAAAAATAAAAATTTCAACAGAAAGATAGCACAAATAAACACTCGTGCAAAAAATCAAAATGCTTGATTGCAAAAAATCAGGCAAACGCAAAAGCCCAAAAGATATATTTCTAACATCAGATCCTAAAGATGCTAAAATTCTTGCTTTTCCTACCTTAGCCACTCGAAGCAAAGGAGTGTCTAAAATTTGCTTTACAATACGCTTTTGCATTTTAAAAATAAAATTTTGTCCAAAAATACTCAATCCAAGTTCTACTATAGTCGAACTCACAAAAAAAACTAAAAGTAAAATTAGAAAATAAAAAATAGGTATATTTTGCACACTTTTAAGCAAATAATCATTGATAAAAATTAGAGTAAAAACCCCTACAATACTCGTTATAAAAGAAAAAAACAAAAAGGATAAAAATTTTAACTTATTATTTTTAAGCATTTCAATAATAAAAGACATTTTTCCAACTCCAGATAATTTTTATTATAACATTTTTAAAATGATAAAAAATAAAGAATGGTTAAAGATAAAGCATTTTTAAATTCAAATTAGATACCATTTCAAAAAAATATCAAGATGGATCTAATGAAAAAAATAATTTTTATGGGAACCCCAGCTTATGCAACTTGCATTTTAAAAGCTCTTTTAGAAAATGAGAATTTTAACATCATGGCACTTTTTACTCAACCTGATAAAGCAGTAGGTAGAAAACAAATTTTAACTCCAAGTCATACAAAAGCTTTTTTAAGCAATCATTCTTCTTGTGTTCCAATTTTCACACCTAAATCATTAAAAGATGAAGTAATCATTAAACAAATTAGCGACTTAAAACCCGATTTTATCGTAGTGGCCGCTTATGGAAAAATTTTACCTAAAGCCATTTTAGATATAGCTCCTTGTGTAAATTTACATGCCTCTTTATTGCCAAAATATCGCGGTGCTAGTCCTATTCAAAGCGCGATTTTAAATGGTGATGAAAAAAGTGGAGTTTGTACTATGCTTATGGAAGAAGGACTAGATACAGGTGCTATACTTGAAAGTTTAGAATGTGATATTAAAGATAAAAATTCAAGCGAAGTTTTTGAAATATTAGCCAATTTAGCTGCAAAACTTATCATTTCTACTCTTTTAAATTTTGAAAATTTAATCCCTAAAAAACAAGATGAAAATTTAGCAACCCAATGTGCAAAAATAAAAAAAGAAGATGGGATGATTACATTAAACAATGCAAGAAAAATTTATCAAAAATACCTCGCTTTTACCCCTTGGCCAAATATTTTTTTAGCTAATGGTTTGAAATTTTTAGAATTAGAACTTGTAGATGAAAATAAAATATTTAAACAAGAAGGAGAAATTTTAGAATTAGACAAAGAAAGTTTTTTACTATCTTGCAAGCAAGGTATTTTGCGTATAAAAAAATTGCAAGAAAGCGGAAAAAAAGTCCTTGATGGGCGTACTTATTTAAATGGAAAAAGGTTGAAAGTTGGAGATTATTTGCATTGAAAGTATAAATTCAACCCATCTTTTTTTATGTGAGCAAATTCGCAGTGGAAAAATAACAAAAAATACTGCTTTATACGCCCTAGAACAAACTCAAGGAATAGGAAGTAGAGAAAATTCATGGCAAAGCTCAAAAGGAAATTTGCATCTTTCTTTTTGTTTAAAAGAAGAAAACTTACCTAAAGATTTGCCTTTAGCTTCGGTTAGTATTTATTTTGCCTATTTAATCAAAGAAATTTTAGCAGATAAGGGTTCTAAAATATGGCTTAAATGGCCAAATGATTTATATTTAGATGATAAAAAAGCAGGTGGAATTATGAGTACAAAAATTTCTGATTTTATCATCGGAGGAGTGGGATTAAATATCGTTTTTGCTCCGAAGAATAAAGCTTTATGTGATATTAAAATTTCGATTGAAAATTTAGTTAAAGAGTTTATAAAAAAGCTAGAAAAAAAAATTTTATGGAAGAATATTTTTAGCAAGTATATGTTAGAATTTGAAAAATCAAGACATTTTAGCGTCCATTATGAAGGCAAAATTTTTTCACTTAAAGATGCTTGTTTATATCAAGATGGATCAATTTTATTAGATAATAAAAGGGTGTATAGTTTAAGATGAGCGAGATTATCACAATAGCAAATCAAAAAGGCGGCGTAGGCAAAACAACAACAGCTGTAAATTTAGCAGCTTCTTTAGCGGTAGCAGAAAAAAAAGTACTTTTAATCGATGTCGATCCTCAAGCCAATGCTACAACAGGACTCGGCTTTAACCGCAATAATTATGAATATAATATTTATCATGTTTTTATAGGTAGAAAAAAACTTTCTGATATTATTTTAAAAACGGAATTACCACAACTTCATTTAGCCCCATCAAACATTGGACTTGTAGGTATTGAACAAGAACTTGCTAAGGGTGAAAATAATGAAAAGAAAACTGTATTAAAAAATCAAATTCAAGAGGTTTTGGATGAATATGATTTCATTATTATAGATTCTCCACCAGCACTTGGAAGTATCACTATCAATGCTTTTGCGGCGAGCGACAGCGTTATTATTCCTATACAATGCGAATTTTATGCGCTTGAAGGTGTTGCCATGGTTTTAAATACTATTAAAATCATCAAAAAAACTCTCAATCCAAAACTTAAAGTAAGAGGTTTCTTGCCAACTATGTATAGCTCTCAAAACAATCTTTCTAAAGACGTAGTAGAAGATTTAAAGCAAAATTTCAAAAAACAGCTTTTTACAATTAATGGCAATGAAGATGATTTTATTGTTATTCCGCGTAATGTTAAATTAGCAGAAAGTCCTAGCTTTGGCAAACCTATCATACTTTATGATATAAAATCGCCTGGATCTTTAGCTTATCAAAATTTAGCTTATTCAATTTTAGGATAAAAAAATGGGATTAAATAAAGACAGAGGCTTAAAAAGCCTTATGGGAAATGTAGAAGAGGTATATACTAGAGAACTTGGACTTGATAAAAATCAGGTCAAGCTTATCGAAATTGAAAAAATTATCCCAAATCCCTTCCAGCCAAGAAAAGTTTTTGATGAAACAGCTTTAAATGAACTTGCAAATTCTATCAAAGAATACGGATTAATACAGCCTATTATTGTATTGCAAAAAGAGGATAAATTTATTTTAGTCGCGGGTGAAAGAAGATTAAGAGCGACTCAAATTTTAGGCGAAGAAAATATATTAGCTTTTGTATCCGATAGAGATGAAATCAAACTCAGAGAACTTGCTCTGATAGAAAATATACAAAGAGAAAATTTAAATCCTATAGAGCTTGCTCATTCTTACAAAGATTTAATTGAAGTGCATAATATCACTCAAGAAAATTTAGCCGAACTTATTCATAAAAGCAGAACGCAAATTACCAATACTTTAAGACTTTTAAATTTAGACAGCCGAACTCAAAAACTTATCATCGAAGGTAAAATCTCTCAAGGCCATGCTAAAGTTTTAGTTGGCTTAAATGAAAAAGATGAAAAAATGCTCGTTGATAGCATCATAGGTCAAAAACTCAATGTAAGAGAAACGGAAAAAATTGTTCAAAAATTAAAAAATAAAGAAAAAGTCCAAGAAAAAGAAGATATGGAATTTGAAAATTCTATGCAAAATTTAAAACAAACTCTAAATAAAATCGGCTTCTCTTGTACTCATAAGAAAAATAATTTTATTATTCATTTAGAAAATATCGCTGAAATTAATAAGTTAATTAAAATTTTTAATTAATTTAACGCAATTCTTATGTTTTATATGTTACAATAAAAAGTTTTTAGGAATTATAGCAAAAAAGGGAATTTTTTATGTTTGAAGATATGCATCCATCTATAATGTTTGCTACTATGGCTATTTTTTTGGCTATGATAGTTATTTTAAATACTATGCTATATAAACCTCTTTTAAAATCCATAGATGAAAGAAATGATTCTATTAGAAATGATGAAAATAAAGCAAAGCAATATTCTCAAGATATATCAAGTGCAAATGATGAGATTGATGCAATTTATACCAATACTAGAGAAGAAGTTTTTAAAATTAAACAGCAAGCTATGAATGCTGCCAAAGAAGAGGCGCAGCAAGCTATTAAAGCTAAAAAAGAAGAATTGGAACGAAGGATGAGTAGTTTTTATTTAGAACTCGAAAATCAAAAAAAAGAATTTAAGGAAAATTTAGATCAGTATTTGCCTGATTTAAAGCAAACTTTGCAAAATAATATTAAAAAAATAGGAACAAAAGAATGAAAATTTTATATAGTCTCATCTTATTAAGCCCTATATATGCAATGGCTTCGACTGAATATGATATTGTTCCTAGAACTATTAATTTTTTAATTTTTATAGCCATTTTATATTATTTTTCAGCAAATGCTTTTAAGAATTTTTACAAAAATCGTATCATAAAAATTTCTTCTAAAATTGATGAAATTCAAAAAAATCTTTTAGAAAGCAAAGCAAAAAAAATCGATATAATGAAAAAAATTGAAGAAGCAAAAGCAAATTCTGTAGCGGCTATATCTATAGCTAAAAAAGAAGCAGATGCTCAAGCTCAAAAAATCAAAGAAGAAACCCAAAACGAAATTGCTCTACTTGAACAAAATTTTGAAGAACAAAAAAAATACGAATTAAGAAAAATGAAAAAAGAAGTAGTTTCTTGTGTTTTACAAGAAATTTTTGAAGATCCAAGTATAAGCTTAAAACAAAACGAAATTATAGATATTATATCAAAGAAAGTGTCTTAATATGGATAATTTAATTGCAAAGAAATACGCAAAAGCTATAATCGAAAGAACAGATATAGAAGATTTTTACCATCGTTTATCTGTTTTAAATTCTGCTTTTTGTATGCCTAAATTTAAAGATATTATTAATTCTAGTCAAATTCAAAAAGATAAAAAATTGGATTTATTAAATTCATTTTTTGAAAAAGCAAATCCAAATTTCATCAATTTTTTAAAAATATTATTAAAAAATTCAAGGCTTGATTGTATTCCGCAAATTTTCAAGGAGCTCCAAAGACAAAAAGCCCTCAAAGAAAATATATGTCAAGGTGTCGTGTATTCAAAAGAAACCTTGAGTGATGATAAAATAAAAGAACTTGAAAATAAACTTAATTTGAAATTAAAAACAAAAATCAAACTAAAGAATGAAATAGGTCAAAACGATGGTGTTAAAATTTACTTGGAAGAATTAGGTTGCGAAATTGCTTTTTCAATGAAAGCTTTTCAAAATAAAATAAGTGAATATATACTTAAAATTATTTAAGGAGAATATGTATGAATTTTAAAGCTGATGAAATCAGTTCTATTATAAAAGAAAAAATCGAAAATTTTGATTTAGATCTTGAAATCGAAGAAACAGGAAAAATTATCTCCATAGCAGATGGAGTTGCTAAAGCTTATGGATTAAAAAACATTATGGCCGGAGAAATGGTTGAATTTGAAAACGGCGATAAAGGTATGGCTCTTAATCTTGAAGAAAGTAGCGTCGGTATTATTATACTTGGAAAAGGCGAAGGTTTAAAAGAAGGCTCTTCGGTAAAACGCTTAAAAAAACTTCTTAAGATTCCAGTAGGTAATGCTTTAATTGGAAGGGTTGTTAATGCCCTAGGAGAACCAATTGATGCTAAAGGTCCTATTGATAGCAATGAATTTCGCTGTGTAGAAGAAAAAGCTAAAGGTATCATGGCAAGAAAAAGCGTTCATGAGCCTTTGCAAACTGGAATTAAAGCGATAGATGCCCTTGTTCCAATCGGTCGCGGTCAAAGAGAGCTTATTATCGGTGATAGACAAACAGGAAAAACTACCGTAGCTATCGATACTATTATAGCTCAAAAAGGACAAGATGTTATTTGTATTTATGTTGCTATTGGACAAAAACAAAGTACAGTCGCTCAAGTTGTAAAAAAACTTGAAGAACATGGGGCAATGGATTATACCATAGTAGTTAATGCTGGTGCAAGTGATCCAGCATCTCTTCAATATATCGCACCTTATACCGGTGTTACCATGGGAGAATTTTTTAGAGACAATGCTAAACACGCTTTAATTGTTTATGATGATTTAAGCAAACATGCTGTAGCTTATCGTGAAATGTCTTTGATTTTACGTCGTCCTCCGGGTCGTGAGGCTTACCCAGGTGATGTATTTTACCTTCACTCAAGACTTTTAGAAAGAGCAAGCAAATTAAGCGATGAGTTAGGTGCGGGCTCTCTTACTGCTTTACCGATTATAGAAACACAAGCAGGAGACGTTTCAGCCTATATTCCAACCAACGTTATTTCCATTACCGATGGACAAATTTTCTTAGAAACAGATTTATTTAACTCTGGAATTCGTCCTGCAATCAATGTCGGTTTATCAGTTTCTAGGGTTGGTGGAGCTGCACAAATTAAAGCAACTAAGCAAGTATCAGGGACTCTAAGATTGGATCTTGCACAATATAGAGAACTCCAAGCTTTTGCTCAATTTGCCAGCGATCTTGATGAAGCAAGTAGAAAACAGCTGGAACGCGGTCAAAGAATGGTGGAACTTTTAAAACAACCTCCTTATGCACCAATCAGCATAGAGAAACAAATCGTTTCGATTTTTGCTGGCACTAAAGGACATTTAGATGATATATCGGTTTCAAAAATTCAAGAATTTGAAAGTGGAATTTATTCATTTATTGAAACAAAATATCCAGATATTTTTGAACAAATTCGTTCCAAAAAAGCTCTAGATGCAGAATTAGAAGAAAAATTAACTAAAGTCATTAATGAGTTTAAATCAAATCAGCTATAAGGTCTTTTATGTCTAATTTAAAAGAAATTAAAAGAAAAATAAAAAGCGTTTATAACACACAAAAAACGACCAATGCTATGAAGCTCGTTTCTACAGCTAAATTAAAAAAAGCTGAAGAAGCAGCTAGAAAATCAAAAATATATGCTGAAAAAATTGATGAAATGCTAAGTGAAATTTCATTTCAAATCAATAAAATCATTTACAATGAAGATGACTCAAGATTTGCTTTATTTCATAAAAGAAATAAAATTCAAAATGTTGATTTAATTTTCATCACAGCAGATAAAGGACTATGCGGTGGATTTAATATCAAAACTTTAAAAGCTGTCAATGAATTATTAAAAGACTATAAAGCAAAAAATATCAATGTTCGTCTAAAAGCTATAGGCAAAACGGGGGTTGAATATTTTAGTTTTCAAAGAATAGAATTATTTGAAAAACATATTGGATTAAGCTCTACGCCAAATTACGAAAAAGCTTGTTCGATTATCCATTCTTCCGTTAATGATTATATTGATGGAACTACAGATGAAGTTATTTTAATCCATAATGGATATAAAAATATGATCACTCAAGAATTAAAAGTTTCTCATCTTATTCCAGTTGAACCTAAAAAAGTTGAAACAGAACCAAGTTCTCTTTTAGAACTTGAACCGGATAATGTTGGCTTGCTAGAAGATTTAATGAAAACTTATTTAGAATATAATATATATTATGCATTAATTGATTCTTTGGCGGCTGAACATAGTGCTAGAATGCAAGCGATGGATAATGCAACCAATAATGCCAAAGCTAGAGTAAAACAGCTTAATCTTGCTTACAATAAGGCAAGACAAGAATCCATTACCACTGAACTTATAGAAATTATCAGTGGTGTTGAATCAATGAAATAGTAAATTTTTAAGGAGAGTAGTAATAATGCAAGGATTTATTTCACAGATATTAGGTCCGGTTGTTGATGTAGATTTTGATAACTATTTACCTCAAATCAATGAAGCCATTATCGTTAATTTTGAAAGCGAAGGAAAAAAACATAAACTTGTTTTAGAAGTAGCTGCACATTTAGGAGATAACAGAGTTAGAACCATTGCTATGGATATGACAGATGGTTTAGTTAGAGGAATGGAAGCTCAAGCTTTAGGAACTCCTATTAGTGTGCCTGTTGGTGAAAAAGTTTTAGGAAGAATTTTCAATGTTACAGGTGATTTGATAGACGAAGGTGAAGAAATTGCCTTTGATAAAAAATGGGCAATCCACAGAGATCCACCAGCTTTTGAAGATCAAAGCACTAAAAGTGAAATTTTTGAAACCGGTATTAAAGTTGTTGATTTATTAGCTCCGTATGCAAAAGGTGGTAAAGTAGGACTATTTGGTGGTGCTGGTGTTGGTAAAACAGTTATTATTATGGAACTTATTCACAATGTTGCCTTTAAACATAGCGGATATTCAGTTTTTGCTGGTGTTGGTGAAAGAACTCGTGAAGGAAACGATCTTTACAATGAAATGAAAGAAAGTAACGTTTTAGATAAAGTTGCCTTGTGTTATGGACAAATGAATGAACCACCAGGAGCAAGAAATCGTATAGCTTTGACAGGTCTTACAATGGCAGAATATTTTAGAGATGAAATGGGACTTGACGTATTGATGTTCATTGATAATATCTTTAGATTTTCTCAATCAGGTTCTGAAATGTCAGCTCTTTTGGGAAGAATTCCTTCAGCTGTTGGTTATCAACCAACCCTAGCAAGTGAAATGGGCAAATTCCAAGAAAGAATCACTTCAACCAAAAAAGGCTCTATTACTTCAGTACAGGCTGTATATGTTCCAGCTGATGACTTAACCGATCCAGCTCCTGCCACTGTGTTTGCTCACTTAGATGCAACAACTGTTTTAAATAGAGCTATTGCTGAAAAAGGAATTTATCCAGCCGTTGACCCATTAGACTCTACCTCAAGAATGCTTGATCCAAATATTATTGGAGAAAAGCACTATAAAGTAGCACGTGGAGTACAATCTGTTCTTCAAAAATATAAGGATTTACAAGATATTATTGCTATTTTAGGTATGGATGAACTTAGTGAAGAAGATAAGCTTATCGTTGAAAGAGCAAGAAAAATAGAAAAATTCTTATCTCAACCATTTTTCGTTGCTGAAGTCTTTACTGGTAGCCCAGGAAAATATATTTCTCTTGAAGAAACTATAGCAGGTTTTGAAGGAATTTTAGAGGGTAAATATGACCATTTACCAGAAAATGCTTTCTATATGGTTGGTAATATTGAAGAAGCAATTGCAAAGGCTGGTAAAATCAAAGGTTAATAATGGATAATTTATTTAAAATTGAAATTATCACACCTATGGGTGTAATTTACGAAGGTGATATAAAATCAGTCATTTTGCCAGGAAGTG
Organism: Campylobacter sp. W0014; assembly: GCF_020135975.1. Taxonomy (NCBI): domain Bacteria; kingdom Pseudomonadati; phylum Campylobacterota; class Epsilonproteobacteria; order Campylobacterales; family Campylobacteraceae; genus Campylobacter; species Campylobacter sp. W0014. The sequence continues at coordinate 36,200 of NZ_JACHTR010000006.1, forward strand.
AAGGGGAATTTGGCGTATTAAAAAATCATGCGGCCTTAGTTTCTTCATTAAGTTCTGGCATTATTGATATAGAAAAAGAAGATTTAAGTCATGAATTAATTGCAATTGATGCAGGACATGTTAAAGTAGATGAAGATAAAACCAGTGTTTTAGCAAAAGGGGCGGTTTGGATTTCAGGGTCTAATGAAAGTGAAATAGAAAAAAATCTTTCCAAAGCCAAAGAATTGATCAAATCAATGAGTTCAGATAGCGTTACCTTAGCCGCTACTTTTTCTAAAATAGACAATCTAAAAGGTTAATAAATGAATTTTGAAGCAATATTTAATTTTTTTGGCAATTCGAGCATTATTACTTATGTAGTTCTTATTTGGCTTTCTTTGTATTTCATTCTCTCATTTGCGATTTTTTTTGCAAGAATCAGCTATATAGCAGCTTGGAGAAATAAAGAAAAAGAAAGTTTAGAAGCTTTGCTTTTAGGAGAAAAAGATTTAAGTCGTACAGATTCTATTTTAAGAAAATGCACCGGCACAAGTCTTAATCATTTAGAAATTTATAAAAATTTAGCCACTCGTCGTGCTTCAGGTGGCTTAACTTGGCTTAGTATTGTTGCTTCAACCTCTCCTTTTATAGGTCTTTTTGGAACGGTTATTTCTATACTAGAAACTTTTGGGGGCCTTGGAAGTCAAAATTCTTTAAGCATTATCGCACCACAAATTAGTGAAGCTTTGGTTGCAACAGGTTGTGGGATATTAGTTGCTATTCCTGCTTACACTTTTCATCTTATTATTAAAGCTAGAGCTTTTGAACTTTTAAGTATTATCGATAGTGAAATTAAAGTTTTATCCAATAACCACTAAGGCCTTGCAATGCTATTTGAAGAACATAAACCAGAACTTAACATTACACCTTTGGTGGATATCATGCTTGTTTTACTTGCTATATTGATGGTTACAGCTCCAAGCATCACCTATGAAGAAAAAATCAATCTTCCTCAAGGGAGCCAAAAGTCTACAAGCGCTCCAACCTTAAAAAGCTTAATTGTAAGCATCAATTCTAAAAAAGAGATTTTCTTAAATCAAGAAAAATATAATTTTGTAAGTTTTGCCGATAATTTGGCACAAAAAAAATCACAATTTAATATCGATGAGCCTGTTTTTATCAGAGCTGATAAAAACTTAAAATATGACGATGTTATTTATGTTTTAAGAAGCATTAAAAATTTAGGTTTTACTAAAGTTGCATTACAAACAGAATAAAAATATGAAAAAATACGGCTTAAGTAATTTAAATTCTTTCTTATTAGCCTTAGCGGTTTATTTGATTGTTATTGCTTTTGTTTTTTTTAGACTTATAACCCAAATTGCCCCTGCTATACAATATACAGATTTAAAAGATAGTTTTATTGATATCGAACTTTCGGAACCTTCTAAACAAACAGCTGCTAATCTAAATACTTCAAAAAATTTACAAAAACCAGATGATCAGGTTGATATCAATAAACTTTTTGCACAAACAACAAATCAAAGTGTTAAAACCGAAGATATGGATCAGCAAGCAAACAATTTTAATGAGCTTTTTGGTAATATAGAAGAAATGCAAGATGCAAAAACAACAAAAATACAAGCAAACGCTCAATCGGCAAGCTCAACAACTCCTAAACCTCAAGCTTCAGAGCTTATCAAAAAGCTTAATGATAGTTTAATAGAAGAACAAAATCTCACTCAAGGTGAAAGCACTAAAACTCAAAAAATGGGTGTTTATGATGAATTTTTGGGCAAAGTTGTACGCGTTATTACCCAAAGATGGAAACAATACTATCCTAATAATAAAGAAATCAGTGTGAGAGTAAAAATCTTTATTGATGAAAATGGGAAATTTGGTTATACTTCAGTGGAAAAAAGCGGTGATTCTTTATATGATGCTAAAGTGGCGGAATTTTTAGAAAGTCAAAAAGGAAAATTTATAACTTATCCGCCACAAAATAAAAGCATAAGTATAATTATGAATTTAAAAGATGAGATAAAAAATTAACAATAATTTAGGAGAAAAAATGAAAAAATTCTTTGCTGTTTTCTTGCTTTTTTTAGGTGTTCTTTGGGCTGAAGATCCAACGATTACAGTTGTTAACTCAGGTGTGGTTTTACCAAAAATTATCGTTAAAGATAATTCTAATATAAGTGATATCGCTTTAAAACGCAGTTTTTATAACATAATCGTCAATGATTTAAAAGTAAGTTCAAATTTTGATGTTGTAAGCGATGCTGCTGAAAAAAGTAATTATGTTTTTGAATATGCTCTAAGCCAAAATGGAAATAGCTTAAATTTGAATGTTAAAATTAAAGCCGGAGGAATTGAAAAATCAAACCAAACTTATACTTTAAATGGTATTGAGCAATATCCTTTTTTAGCACATAAGAGTATCAAAGCTTCTGTTAGTGCTTTAGGCTTACCTCCAGTTGAATGGATGGATCATAAAATTTTAATAGCTAGAAATTCAAGTTCCAAAAGAAGTCAAATTATCATGGCTGATTATACTTTAACATATCAAAAAGTTCTTATCGATGGTGGTTTAAATTTATTTCCAAAATGGGGAAATAAAGAACAAACTATATTTTATTATACAGCTTATGATAACAATATGCCTACACTTTACCGCTATAATTTAAATTCTAATAAAGCTAGTAAAATTTTATCAAGCGGTGGTATGGTTGTGGCTAGTGATGTGAGTTCAGATGGAAGTAAAATGCTTATAACTATGGCTCCAAAAGATCAGCCTGATATTTATTTATATGATCTAAACGCTAAAAAATTAACCCAACTTACCAATTATTCTGGCATCGATGTTAACGGTAATTTTATAGGAAGTAATGATGATAAAATGGTTTTTGTAAGCGATCGTTTAGGTTATCCAAATATATTCTTACAAAATTTAGATGGCTCTAGTGGTGCTGAACAAGCTGTTTTTCATGGAAAAAATAATTCAGCAGTTTCTACTTATAAGGATTTCTTGGTATACTCTAGTAGAGAGGTTAATCAATATGGAGTTTTTAATATTTACTTAACTTCAATTAATGGCAGTGATGTAAGACAGCTTACAGCTAATGGAAAAAATATATTTCCTAGATTTTCTAGCGATGGAGGTAGTATAGTTTTTATTAAATATCTTGGCGCACAAAGCGCTTTAGGTGTTATAAGAGTTAATGCAAATAAAACTTTTTATTTTCCTTTAAAGCTTGGGAAAATTCAATCCATTGATTGGTAAAATTAGTATTAATTAGTTGCAATTAATAAAAAATTTAGATATAATATATCCAAATCTATTCATATTGGAAAGGTCGGAAATGAAAAAAATTCTTTTTGGTTCAATTGCTGCATTTGCAGTAGTTATTAGTGGATGTAGCACGAAAAGCACAAGTGTAAGTAGTGATACTAGTGTAGATTCTAATAGGGGTTCAAATGGAACAGATAATTGGGATATTGATTCAAGAATTTCTCAACTTAATGATACTTTAAATAAAGTATATTTTGATTTTGATAAATTTAACATTCGCTCAGATATGCAAAATGTTATCAATAACAACGCAAATATCTTCAATACCCAAGTAAGTGGTGTTAATATCACAGTTGAAGGTAATTGCGACGAATGGGGAACTGATGAATATAACCAAGCTTTAGGTTTAAAAAGAGCAAAAGCTGTTAAAGAAGCTTTAATAGCTCAAGGAGTAAATTCAGATAGAATTTCTATTAAAAGCTATGGTGAAACAAATCCAGTTTGTACAGAAAAAACAAAAGCTTGCGACGCACAAAACAGACGTGCTGAATTTAAACTATCAAAATAATCTATGAAAAAAATACTTTCAGTAGCTCTTTTTATAGGAGCTACTTTACTTCATGCTGAAAACTCGGCTTTTGGCGCAGGAGATGTAACCAGCAATAATGCTTATGGTCTAAGCTCAAGTGAAAGATTAATCAAAGAAAAACTTGATTCTTTAAGTAATAGCAATTCTCAAACAAATGCAAGAATTGATGAAATACAAGAAAGAATTGAAGGTTTGCAAAGCACTTTGGAGGGTATAAATTCTCAATATGCCAAATCTAATTCTAGATTAACTCAACTAGAAACAAAAAATGATAGCTTAGAAAATAATTTAACTGCAGAAATTCAAAATTTAAAAAAATACGTTGAAGAAAGCAGAAAAATTCAAGAAACTAATAATAAACAATTTAAAAAAATCTTAACAGAACTTAGTTCTTTGGTTGATTCTATCAATGCAAATTATGTATCTAAAGAAGAACTTAAAGATATAAATTTAAGTATAAATAATATTTCATCAAACGCTTCACATAAAAATATTGAAAATATTTTAGATGAAAAAAAAGACAATAATGCTACAACAAATACACCAATTAAAGATACAAATAAAACCATAGATGATTCATGGAAAAAGAAAAAAAATAATGAAATTTTAGATTTAGCAATACAAGATCTTCATAAAGATTTATACGAAGAATGCAAAACTAAATTAAATTATCTTATAGCGCAAAAATATAAACCAGCAAGAGCAAATTTTTGGTTAGGGGAGATAGAATATAAACAAAAAAATTACAATAACGCTATTGTTTTTTACAAAAAAAGTTCTACTATAAGCTCTAAAGGAGATTATTTTCCAAAGCTTTTATACCATACTGCAATTTCACTAGATAAAGTAGGCAATACAAAAACAGCTAATGGATTTTATAAGGCTTTAAAGAAAAATTATCCAAACACACCTGAAGCAAAAGCTTCACCAAATAGAAAATAAAAAAAAGGAAAAAAATGCCAATAGAAAAAAATAATGTTGTTTCGATGTTTTACGAACTTAAAGATGCAAACACTCAAGAAGTTTTAGAGTCAAATTTATACGCTCAACCTATTTCATTTATAGTTGGCAAAGGACAGATTTTAGAAAGCTTGGAAGAAGAAATTATGAAGCTTGATTGTCCAAGTAATAGCGATGTTTTAATTAAAAAAGAAAAAGGTTTAGGTGAATATGATGCTAACGCCATCCAAACATTACCTAAGGAACAATTTGCTGGAATTGATTTGAAAATAGGTATGGAACTTTTTGGTGAAGGTGAAAATGGCGAAACTGTTCGCGTAACCGTTAAAGAGATCAATGAAAACGATGTTGTTGTTGATTATAATCATCCTTATGCTGGAAGAGATCTACTCTTTTCACTTAATATCGTGGATGTTAGACCAGCTAGCGAAGATGAAATTTTAACAGGCATTGTTGCAGGAAGCCATAGTTGTGGATGTGGTGGAGGACATCATGATCATGATCATCATCACGGAGGTGGCGGTTGCTGCGGTGGTGGCGGAGGTTGCGGTTGTCACTAATGAATATTGCCTTTATATTCCCAGGACAAGGTTCCCAAGTCACTGGAATGGGAAAAAGCTTTTATGAAAATTCTAAAAATGCAAAAGAACTCCTTGATAGCGCAAGCGATTTTTGTAAGATTGATTTTAAATATTTGCTTTTTGAGGAAAATGATCAGTTAAATAAAAGCGAATTCACTCAACCTTCTATTGTATTAAATTCTTTGATGGCTTATACAGCCTTAATCGAACAAAAACCAGATTTACAAGCTACATTTTCCCTAGGTCATTCTTTAGGGGAATTTTCAGCTTTAGCTGTAAATGGAGCTTTAGAATTTTTGCAAACTCTTACCTTGGTTAACAAAAGAGGATTTTTCATGCAAGAAGATTGCTCTAAAGTTGAAGCGGGAATGATGGTTGTTTTAGGATTAGATGATCAAATCGTAGAAGATATTTGCAAAAAAGCCCAAGAGGAAAATAAAAAAATATTTGCAGCGAACTACAACTGCGATGGTCAAATTGTTGTAGCGGGTTTAAAACCCGATCTTATAAGCTATGAAAATGAATTTAAAAAAGCTGGAGCAAAAAGAGCAATGCTTTTAAACATGAGTGTTGCAAGTCATTGTCCTTTACTTGAAAATGCTTCGTCAAAACTTTGTATCGAGCTTGAAAAAACACTCAAACCAAATTTTAAAGCCGTAGTTTCAAATGCAAATGCAAAAATTTATACTGATAAAGAGCAAGCGTTAAAATTACTCAAATCTCAACTTATTTCTCCTGTTCTTTATAAACAAAGCATTAAAAATTATGAAAATGAAATCGATTGTTTTATAGAATTTGGTGCAAGCATTCTTAAAAGTTTAAATAAAAAAATAAGCTCTAAAGAAACTTATTCTTTGAGCAATTTTAACGATATTGATGAATTTTTAAAGGTTATAAAATGAAAATAGCAATTTTAGGCGCAATGCCAGAGGAAATAACCCCTTTACTTGAAATTTTAAGAGAATACAAAAGTGTTGAATACGCAAACAATACTTATTATCTAGCAAATTATAAAAATCATGAACTTATTTTAGCTTATTCTAAAATAGGAAAAGTCAATTCAACTCTAAGTGCAAGTATAATGATTGAAAAATTTGGAGCTGAAATTTTACTTTTTACAGGTGTAGCAGGCGCTTTTAATCCGGAATTAGAAATAGGTGATTTACTCTACGCTACACAATTAGCTCAATATGATCTTGATATAACCGCTTTTGGGCATCCGCTTGGTTTTGTTCCAGGAAATGAAATTTTTATAAAAACAGATGAAAAATTAAACAATATTGCTTTAGAAGTTGCAAAAGAATTAAATATTAAACTAAAATCAGGAATCATTGCAACTGGAGATGAATTTATCTGCGATGAAGCAAAAAAAGCAAAAATAAGAGAAATTTTTAATGCTGATGCTTGTGAAATGGAAGGTGCTAGCGTCGCTTTAGTTTGCGATGCTTTAAAAATACCTTGTTTTATTTTAAGAGCTATGAGTGATAAAGCCGGAGAAAAAGCTGAATTTGATTTTGATGAATTTGTGATTAATTCTGCGAAAATTTCGGCTAATTTTGTTCTTAAAATGTGCGAGAAATTATGATAAACCTTAGCAAAAAGCTTATACGACAAGTTGCCCAAGCAAACGCTAAATTTGGACTTATTAAAGATGGCGATCGCGTTCTTTTAGGCTTAAGTGGAGGTAAAGATTCTTTAGCTTTGGCGCATCTTTTAAATCGTATGCAAGCTCACGCTCCTTTTAAATTTAATCTTGAAACTATTACTTTAAGTTATGGTATGGGTGAAGATTATTCTCAATTGCATGCACATTGTGAAGAACATGGTATTAAACATAGTGTTCTTGACTCTAATATCTATGAAGTGTCAGGCGATACTATAAGAGAAAATTCTAGTTTTTGTAGCTATTTTTCAAGAATGAGACGTGGAGCTTTATACACTTATGCTCTTGAAAAAGGTTTTAATAAACTTGCTATTGGTCATCATTTAGACGATGCGGCGGAGAGTTTTTTTATGAATTTTATCCACAATGGATCTTTAAGAACCCTAGCTCCGATCTATAAAAGCAAACGTGGTATAATAGTGATACGCCCTTTGATTTTTGTTAGAGAAAGACAACTTAGAGACAATGCGATACAAAATGAACTTCAAGTTATAGGAAATGAGTTTTGTCCCGGCATGAAACTCAGCGAAAAAAATGTTAAATTTCCACATGCAAGAGAAGAATCCAAACAACTTTTAGCAAATTTAGAAAAAGAGCATCCTAAACTTTTTACGAGCTTGAAAACTGCCTTTTCTAACTTGCATACAGAAACTTTTTGGATGAAACAAATATAAAAAACTCTTATGAAAAAAGCTTTTATTATTGTTGATTATCAAAATGATTTTATCAACGGAAGCTTAGGTTTTAAAAAAGCTTTAGAAATTAAAGAAAATATTCTTAACCACCTAAATCAAATCGATTTTAATACCACACACTTACTCATCACTTGCGATACGCATGATCAAAATTACTTAAAAAGTAAAGAAGGATTGAACCTTCCTATAAAGCATTGTATTAAAGATACTTTTGGTTGGAAAATGCCTGATGAATTTGATCCATTTTTAAAAAAAGCTCATAAAATTTTTTATAAAAATACTTTTGGTAGTTTAGAATTTGCTAATTTTATCAACCAAAATCAATATAAAGAAATTTATTTTTGCGGCCTTGTTTCGCATATTTGTGTATTTTTTAATATTATCTTAGCTTTTAGTGCAAATCCTAATTCTAAAATTATTTTATATCAAAATTCTACAGCCAGCTTTGATAATGATTTAGAACATTCAGCTTTTTCTTTGCTTAAAGCCTATGGAGTTGAAATAATATAAATTAATTTCTTATGAGTTAATAAATGCAAGGTTTTATACTTTATACTCAAAAAGTAAAAGATGAGGATTTAATTGTTTCTATTTTGAGCCCAAAAAAATTTATAAAAACTTATCGTTTTTATGGACTCAGACATTCTAGTATTTTAAACGGATATAAAATCGATTTTTCCTTAGATGAGCATCCAAGCTTTTTACCGAGACTTAAGGACGTATTGCATTTAAATTTTTCTTGGATTTTAGATAGAGAAAAAATGTTTATTTGGCAGGAATTTATTGGTCTTTTATTTAATCATTTAAAAGATATAGAAACGATTGAAGAGTTTTATTTTTTGCTTTTAGAAGAATGTGTTAAACGCTTTGAAAAGCAAAATCCTAAAAGAGTCATAGTGGATGCTTATCTTAAAATTTTAGAATTCGAAGGTCGGTTGCGTCAAGATTTTATTTGTTTTTCTTGTGAAGAAAAAATCCAAGATCAAATCACCCTTATAAGGGCTTTTTTACCTTCGCATAATCACTGTGCTTTAGGATATGAATTTAAAGAAGAAAAAATTAAATATTTTTATGAAAATAAAAATTGTCGAATTTTTGACGATAAAGAAATACAAAATTTATACAATTTAGTCAAGGAAGGTTTATGATACTCAGTGATGAAAAATATGAGTTTTTAGAGAAAATAGCGAATTTTTTAAGTCCAAAGGATATTGAACTTATTTTTGTTGACAGTCAAGAAATGCAAAAAATCAATCTAAGCCAAAGAAATCAAAATAAAACAACCGATGTTTTATCTTTCCCACTTGAAAGTGTAGATGAAAATATCCCCTTGGGTTCCATAGTCATTAATACAGAATTAGCCAAAGAAAAAGCAAAAGAATTTGGACACAGCTACGAAGAAGAAATAAGTTTGTTATTTATTCACGCTATGCTTCATTTATTAGGTTTTGATCATGAAAAAGATAATGGAGAAATGCGAAAAAAAGAAGAAGAGCTTATAAAATACTTCAAATTACCTGCAAGTTTAATTATTAGAACTATAAATTAAAAATTTATTTTTAATTTTAAATATTTTATTAATTTAAAATTAAAATATAAGATTTTTAGGATATAATTTATTTTTAAATTCTAAAAAGGATAATTATGTTTTATGTAAAACTTTTGACACCTTTTATAGTTGGATTAATTATTTATTTTATTCCAGTTCCAGAAGGTTTAAATTCTAATGCTTGGCTTTATTTTAGTATTTTTATAGGCCTTATTATTGGTTTGATTCTAGAACCAATTGCACCAGCATTAATCGGAATTATAGCTGTTACTTTGGCTGTCTTATTTAAAGTTGGACCTGTTGGTTCTAATAATATAGAAACCATTGTTAAAGATTCTGTTGCAATAAAATGGGGACTATCAGGATTTTCTGATTCTGTAGTTTGGCTTATTTTTGCTGCTTTTACCATAGGACTTGGTTTTTCAAAAACAGGGTTAGGTGAAAGATTAGCCCTTTATCTCGTTTCAAAACTTGGAAAATCTACCTTAGGCTTGGGTTATGCTATTGCTATAGTGGATTTAGTTTTAGCTCCTTTCATTCCTAGTAATGCTGCAAGAAGTGGAGGAACGGTTTATCCTATAGTCAGCAATATCTCCCCTATGTTTGAAAGCTATGCGGATAAAAATCCTAGAAAAATCGGTGCTTATCTTGTATGGATGGGTCTAGCAAGTTCTTGTCTTACAAGTTCTATTTTTCTAACAGGTCAAGCTCCAAACCCACTTGCCCTCTCTTTGATCTCTAAAAATGGAGTTATGGTTGTAGATTGGCTTAGTTGGTTTTTAGCCTTTTTACCAGTAGGTTTAATACTTTTTATTATTACTCCGATTTTGGGATATTTTATATACCCACCAGAAGTTAAAGGATCAAAAGAAATAGCTATTTGGGCAAATGAAAAATATCAAGCTCTAGGAAAGATGCCAACTTCTCAAATTTTTATGCTCCTTATTGCTCTTATTGGATTAGTGCTTTGGGTTGGATCAAGCTTTTTTAAAATCAATGCTACAACTACAGCCTTAATCATGATCATTTTAATGATAGCTTGCAAAATAATTACTTGGCAAGATTTTTTAGGCAATAAACCAGCTTGGAATACTCTTGTATGGTTTGCAACCCTTGTTACAATGGCAGGCGGGCTTAAAAATGTCGGATTTTTGGATTATTTAGCTAACTCTTTAGGACATAGACTTTCAGGTTTTGAACCGTTCGTTGCCACCATTTTACTTTTGATGTTATTTTCTTGGCTTAGATATTTCTTTGCTTCAGGAACTGCTTATGTTACAGCTATAATCGCTGTTTTTGTATCTTTAGCTAGCTCTATTAAAGGTGCAAATCCGGCAGAAGTTATGCTAATACTTACATTACCGATGGGCTTTATGGGTATTATCACTCCTTATGGAACAGGTTCTTCTCCTTTATGGTTTGGAAGCAACTACATCAAAGGACCTCAATTTTTCTTACTGGGTGGAATATTTGCTGTAATTTACATGGCAATTTATTTTCTTGTTGGAATGCCTTGGATCGGATTTATAATGCCTCATCTTAACTTTCATTAAAAATTAATTTTTCTCCTTAATTGGAGAAAATCACTTGTTTTATTATTTTATCTTGCTTGATTGAATTATAATATTTAGAAAAATAAAATATAGCTAATATATATTTTATCTATTTTAAAAATATTCTTATTAATTACTATAAAATTTTTGCGTTTGTCTTAAAAGCCATATAATGCAATAGATTACAAAAATACTAGCTCCCATTCCACTAAACAAGGCGTTATGAACGCCTTGAAACATTTTTTGAAACATAGGCGATACTGCATTTTTATTGTATAGCTTATGGTATCTATCCAGTTTGAAGGCAATTCAGAAATAGTTAATTCATTCATTTTATTTCTTTATTGATTTATTTTTGTCTGATTAGCATTTCATTTATATTGCAACGTTCAGGATTGTTTATTACTAAGCCAAAAGGATTTTTATATTTACTTGCTTTGGAACATTCCACTACTAAAATTCTATATCTTCCATTTTTTTCTAGCAAGATATAATTACTATAATGTGTTTCATCATTTTTGAAATATTCTTGTTTGCTTCCATAAACATAATTTTCAATTTTATTATAAATTTGCTTTGCATTATCGATACTTGAAATATTTTCTAGCGATTTCCATGAGTAAAGATTATAATCTGGATATTTTTCTTTAATAAGATTATTTGCCTTTTCAAATAATTCTTTATTTCCTTTTTCGTATTCAAATTTAACAAGTTTATCTCCACCACAAGCAATAAAAAATACTGCAACTATCGCAAATAAGATTTTTTTCATTTTTCTTCCTTTATCTAGTAATTTGGTATGTTTCAGTCTTGATGATTTCTTCTTCTCCATCAGGACTGATTGATGTTTGAGTCTTTACTCTAAATAATTTATTGTTTTTATTGACAATTTCTTCTTTTTCTATAAAAACTCTTTCTTTTTTAGTGTAAAGATCGCTTCTTTTCCTAACTTCTTCCTTTGTGGTGTATTTTTTATTTAAATTAACCACCTAATAAAGGATTTGAGTTTCCAGAGCCTGTAGTTTTATATTTTTTAACCACTATACCTTTTTTATTAAATTCAAAAACTGTACTTTCATCTTTATCAAATCCAGGAAGAGAAGAAATTCTAGTAAAATCGTAATACCATACCTCTTTATTACCCAAACTTGTTTTTCTTACAGGATAACCTATAATTTTTTCCACATCTTCTTGCGTACTCTTTCCTATAACAATAGAATTTAATTTATCTTGATTAACTTCCAAACCTTTTTGGTAACAAGCGCTTAAAATAAAAGCTAAAACAATATATAATAAATACTTCATTGATTCCCCTTATCTTGTTCTTTTAAAATTTTTGCAATTTTTTTATCTGTTTTATATTGATTAAGAGCGTATACAGCCCAAACCATAGCAGGTATCCAGCCAATAAGAGTGATTTGCAAAATAAAACATATAATTGCGGAAAAAGGTTTTCCTATAGTAAAAAAACCGAGCCAAGGTAACAAAATACAAATGATTAGTCTCATTCTTTCTCCTTAAATTAAATTCAAAAAATTATAACCCCCCCCCCTATTAATTTATACTGAAATTAAAAAAATATTAGATATAAAATTATTCTCATATGAATTACTTAATAATAAATTAGATTTCTCAGTGAATTTTTAGTATAAAATTTGATGAATTGATTTATTAAATAATGAAATTAAAATGATGTTAAATATTTAAATAACACTTCTGCATTGATATAAAAATTTTAAATTATTTTTAAAATAAATTTTATATTTTAAAGGAAATTTTTATAATTATCGAATTAGGTTAGAAAATTTCTAACCTAAAAAATATTAATGCAAGCTTTCTATATAAGCCATAGCACTAAGTGCAGCTATAGCACCATCTCCTGCAGCACAAATGACTTGCTTAGGAGCATCTTTTCTCAAATCTCCTGCAGCAAAAAGTCCTGAGACATTGGTTTGCATTTTAAGATCAACACTTACTTGGCCACCTTCTTCCATAGCACATAAAAATTGACCATTATCTTGCTTTAAAATTTCATTTCTTACATTTAAACCAACAAAAGTAAAAATTCCTGGAACTTTTAAATCTCTAATATTGCCATCTTTTAATTTTACTTTTACTCCACTTACTCCCATTTTATCACCATAAACCTCATCAATACTTGCACTAGTAATCAATTCGATTTTCTCATTTTTCTTAACTTTTTCAACTGTTGAGGGAGCAGCTCTAAATTCATCTCTACGATGGATAAGATAGACTTTAGAGCAGATATTAGCAAGATATAAAGATTCTTCTAATGCTGTATCACCACCACCTAAAACCGCAACTTCTTTATTTTTGTAGAAAAATCCATCGCACGTTGCGCAAGTACTCACTCCTTTTCCAAAAAATTCATCTTCCCCTTTAAAACCAGCTCTTTTAGGAGCTGATCCTGTACAAACAATTACAGCTTTTGCTGCTTGTGTTTTTCCACCTTCTAATTTAATCATAAAAGTTTTATCATTATTTTGCAAAATTTGCTCTACACCAACCATTTCATGTTTAAGTCCAAAACGCATACATTGTTCATTCCAAGGAGCCATAAAAGAAATCCCATCCATAACTTGTGCCACGCCTGGATAATTTTCAATTTCGGAACTTGAAGTGATTTGCCCTCCTGGCATACCTTTTTCAAACATCACTACATTTTTTAAACCGCCACGAGTCGCGTAAAGACCGGCACTAAGACCAGCAGGACCTCCACCTATAATTGCTAAATCTAACATATAATTTCCTTTTGTTTTTATTTTTTATCAGTAATAATATAAAAATTACTCTTAATAGTAGATAATAAAAATTATTATTTAGTATAAATTTGAAAAAAAGCTAGCATATACTAGCTTTTTAGGATTAAAGTAGTGAATTAAGTTTATCGGTAATAGCTTGTTTTGACTGTGCGCCTACAAGTTGATCTACAACCTCTCCATTTTTAAAAAATATCAAAGTAGGAATTGATCTTACTCCGTATTCTGCTGCTAAATCGCCTTGTTCATCTGTATTGATTTTACAAATTTTTGCTTTTCCATCAAAATCATTTGCAAGCTCATCAATCACAGGAGCAAGCATTCTGCAAGGACCGCACCAAGGAGCCCAAAAGTCAACTAAAGCAACACCTTCTTTTACTTGTGAAAAATTTTCAGAAGTTAATTCTATATACTTTCCCATTTTCTTCCTTTCGTATTTTTATCTAATTTTAATTTATTTTTTTAAATATCAGCTTAAAAACTAATATTTTGAATAAATTCTATTATATTATCCTTAATACAAATTAGATCAACTTGAAAATCATGATTTAATCTTTTTTTCAAGAGATAAACTTCAATAGTTTTGATAATTTTTTGATATTTGTTATAATTAAAACGTTCATAAATATTATAATTATTTTGAGTGAATTTAACTTCTATAAAATGTAATATATCATCTTTTATAGCAATAATATCAATTTCGCCAAATTTGGAGTGAAAATTTCTTTCTAAAATAGTAAAATTGTGTTTTTTTAAAAAAACACAAGCCCTATCTTCTCCTTTGATACCATCAAGATAAGCTTGTAATCCCATTTACTCTTCTATGCGCATCATAAAAGGTTTATCTTTAATAAAGTCTTGTTTTTCCAATATTTCAAGCAAAGCTTTGATGCTTTTTTCATAAGTAAAATGCGTAGTAAAAAATAAAGTTGCATGATTTTCATCTTTTTTAGATTTTTGTAAAAAACTATCTATCGAAATTAAATTTTTAGACATAAGCTGCGTGATTTCAGACAATACACCTATTCTATCTTCAACTTTAATTCTTAAATAATATTTTGTATAAATTTCATCTTGTTTCAAAAGTTTAAATTCAATATTTTTTCTAAAACCTAACATAGGTGATTTAAGGTTTTCTTTTGCAATATCAATAAGATCTGAAATGACTGCACTTGCAGTTGCCATTCCACCAGCTCCAGCTCCATAGTACAAACTTTCTCCTAGCAAATCTCCTTCGATAGAAACTGCATTCATCACTCCATCTACTTTTGAAAGAATTTTATCTTTGCTGATCATGGTAGGATGAATTCTTAACTCCACACAAGAATCTTTTAACTTAGCAATGCCTAAAAGTTTAATTGTAAAATCAAACTCTTTAGCAAAATACATATCTTCAGATCTTATATTTTCAATACCTTCTATTAAAATATCTTCTGGCTTAGCATCAAGATGATAAGCGATGCTGGCTAAGATTAAAAGTTTATGAGCTGCGTCTTTACCTTGTATGTCAAAACTTGGATCTGATTCAGCATATCCTAATTCCTGAGCTTTTTTTAAGGCATTATTAAAATCCATTCCTTGTTGCATACAAGTTAAAATATAATTGCAAGTTCCATTTAGAATACCTTTTATACTTATAATATTATTAGCACTCAAACCCTCTTTTAAAACTTTAATAATCGGAATACCCCCAGCCACACTAGCTTCATATCCAAAAGCTAAATTTTTAGCCAAATTTTCAAGCTCGTAACGATGATAAGCTAATAAAGCTTTATTAGCCGTTACAACGCTTTTTCCTTTTTTTAAAATTTCACTTATAAATTCAAAAGGTTTATCAATTCCGCCCATAAGTTCAACAAAGACATCGATATCATCTCGGTTTAAAATTTCATTGAAATCTGTTGTTACTGGAATTAAAGCATTGTTTTTTGGAGTTTTTGCTAGGGCAATTACAGGAATAATATCCTGCCCGCATCTTGCCTTAATGATTTTTTGATTTTCCAATAAAGTTTTAACAACTGCACTACCTACAGTTCCATAACCTAAAATCGCGACTTTCATTATCACTCTTTAAGATATTTTTTTATATTTCTAGCAGCTTGGCGTATGCGATTTTCATTTTCTATTAAAGCAATACGCACATAATCATCACCTGCTTCTCCAAAACCAACCCCTGGACTAACAGCTACATTAGCTTCTTGCAAAAGTTGCTTTGAAAATTCTAAACTTTTTAAATGAGCTTTTTGGGGTGGAAGTTTAGCCCAAATAAACATACTTGCATTAGGTTTTGACAAATTCCAGCCTATATTAGAAAAAGATTCGATTAAAACCTGCATTCTTTTTTCATAATTTAATCTGATATTTTCAACACAACTTTGATCAGAATTTAACGCAACCGTTGCTGCTACTTGTATAGGAGTATACATCCCATAATCAAACCAAGATTTAATTTTTTTCAAAGCACTGATCAAACGCTTATTTCCTACGACAAATCCAACTCTCCAACCGGCCATATTATAAGATTTTGAAAGCGTGTAAGTTTCCACAGCTACATTCTTAGCGTCATCAATTTCTAAAATTGAAGGAGTTTTGTAAGAATTGTATGTTAAATCAGCATAGGCAATATCTGAAATAATATAAAATCTTTCTTTTTTTGCAATTTGAACTAATCTTTCATAAAAACTTTTTTCACAAGTTACCGTTGTGGGATTATGTGGAAAATTCACAACTAAATACTTAGGCTTTGGAACGCTTTCTTGTAAGGTTGTGTTTAAAATTTGAAAGAATTTATCCTCATCTAATTCAAATTGATCATTATAAGCTAAAGGCATTTTAACCACATTGCCTCCAGCTATAATAAAAGCTTGAGTGTGTATAGGATAAGCAGGAGTTGGGACTATAGCTACATCGCCTGGATTAATCACTGCTCTAGCAAGATTAACAAATCCTTCTTTAGAGCCCATAGTAGCAACAACTTCACTTTCAGGATCAAGACTAACATTATATTTTCTTTTATACCAATCACAAATTGCTAATCTTAATTTAAAAATTCCAATAGAAGCAGAATATCCTGATGTTTTATCTTTATTAGCACTTTCGCATAATTTATCAATAATATGCTGTGGGGTTTTTCCATCTGGATTTCCCATAGAAAAATCGATAATATCTTTCCCTAAACGTCTTGCACTCATTTTTATTGCATTAACTTCAGCAAAAACATAATTAGGCAATCTTTCTATGGTATTAAAACGAATTTCATCAAACATTTTTTTCCTTTATTTCTTCAAAAGCACTTTTAAACCTCTGCGGATATTATCTAAACTATACATATCGCTCACTATAACATAAACCGATCCACTTGGGATGAATTCTTCAAAATGGTTATTTTGTTCATTATTTTTTATGCTTTTAATCAAATTAAGATTTTTATCCAAAAATAATACTTTAGGAAACCAAAAGTCAGAATCACTTGCATCTATAATCAGTTTAGAGGCATTTTTGGTTGTGAAAATATAATCTTTAAGAGGTCTTTCCAAAATGGTTAAAGAATTTAAAGAGATATTGACATTAGTATCTAGTTTTGCATTATCAAAATTTAAATCGTATTGATAAAAATAAGGCCCTATTTGTTTAATATTGTCTATATAAACTGAATTTTTTTTCAATAATTTATATAAGGTTTCTGGATCTAATATATATTGAGAATCAACCTGCACTGTATAATCAATATTTCCCTCATGTAAAATTAATTCTGTAGGGATAAAATAAACATATCCGCTTTCAATCAAAGCATCAAATAAAATTTTAAAAAAAACAACTGAATCAGCTTTAGCTCTAAAATTTAATTTTAAAGTTTGAGAATTTGATAAATTTAAATTAAGTAAAGAATTAATTTTTAAAACTCTTGAAATTTTAGCAATATCTAAATTTCCCTTATCATCTAAACAAGAGGAATTTGTAAATAAAAGTTTAAGTTGAGAATTTTTACTGGCATCATTGACTAAATTTTGAGCTAATTCTAAACTTGAAACCGCAAAAGCTACTTGCGTAAAAAAGAAAAAAAGAAAGACGATCCTTACCATTCTCTACCTTTATTAAGCTTCATAAATTCACTCAAAGAGATACTTTTAATTTTTCCATCTTTAATCAAGAAGCGCTTAGGGCTTCCCATTGGAAATTGATGTTCTTTGTTATTTTCATCGATAACACTTAAAGCAGAAGGGCCTGTTAAAATTAACTGATCAGTGTCTAAAGGAAGAGTAAAATCTTCACTTTTTACGAAACTTGTTTTTTTATATTTTTGCAACTCAATAATGCCAATCCAAGTTTTAGTAGAAATTTTAAAATGAGCATTTTTATTAGCACTTTCTAGTGGGATATCTTGCTCTTTATATTCGGCATCTTCAGTGGTTTGATTGTTTTGTATTGTTGTGTTTTCATCCACTTCTTGAGTTATATTTTGCTCTTGTGTTTGAGCATCTTGAATATTGGGTATAATCCCAGCACTTGTATTTTCATCTGATTTTTCTTTAGCTTTATTATCGATTACAATAACATTGCTTTCTAAAGACTTTAAATTGCTTTGTGCTTTTCCTATGATATCTACAACTGCTAAACTAGAATTATTTTGTTCGTTTTTAAAGAAAATCTTAATCGTGTCAAAATAATAAATCCCTAAAGCCAAAATAATAGCCACAATACAAAGCATAATCAAAACAATAAAATTGGTTGATTTTTGATGATAAACATCAAGCTTTGGGGTTGTAATTTTTATATTATTATTTTTAACTGAATTTAAATTATTTTCATTCAAATAAGCTTCATATTCTTCATTAAAATCAGTAAAATCAAGATCGTATTCTCGACTCAAAATTTTTACAAAACCTTTTACATTAAAACGGTGTAAAGTTGAAAAATCTTTTTTAATTAGAGCATTTAAAAAATCAATTTCAATTTGTGTTTTGCTCATAACTTCTTTTAAATTTAAATCTTCAATTTTTTTCCAATTAAGCATTTATCATCCTATCGCAAAGTATTGCAAAAGCTGCACTGACATTAAGACTATCAAAACCATGTTTCATTTCTATGCCCACACATTCATCGCATTTATTTATTATTTTTTGACTCAATCCTAAACCCTCGCTTCCTAAAATGAGAGCTTTCTTACTTTTTTCAAATTTAAAATCATGAATTTCTTTCCCCCCATTTGCACTGGCAAAAATTTTAAATCCCACCTGTTTTAACTCATTTATAACCGATAAAATATCACGACTTAAAACGATATCAAGATCTAAAGCCGCACCGCTACTTGTGCGTATCACCCCTTCCATATTTAATCTTTCTCCGATAAAAACAATTCCACCAGCTCCTAAAGCATATGCAGTTCTTGCTATAGATCCTATATTTCCAACATCACTAATACCACAAAGTATAGCTATAAAATCACTTTTTTTTAAAGAATTTAATTCTTTAAATTGATACTCTTCAATATCAAGCAAAAAACCTTGATGATTTCCGCCTCTAGCATAAGCTTGAGCTGTTTTAAAATCAAGTTTTTTAATTTTAAATCCAAAATTTGCAATCTTTTTAAAATCTTCTTTATCACATTCTTTAGCCAAATAAAGTTCTTTAACCAAATCTTTGTGATGTTTTAAAATGTAAAAAAATATTTGCTTTCCATAAACTATCATGACTTTGATTCTATCTAATTTTGACTTAAAAGCAGTTTTGCGTAAATTTCTTTTGGATTTTTTCCATTGATTTTTGCTAGAAGTTTACTTTTAGCCTTTAAAGGAATATCAAGTTCCAAAATATCACTTTCTAATAAAGAATTATAGTCTAATTTATGATAATTTTTTGAAATGACAAGTACCCATTCTCCATTTAAATTTGCTTGTTTTAATTTATCAAAAACTTCTTTAGCCGTGCCTTTAAATTTGGTTTCAAATTTTTTAGAAATTTCTTTTATTGCAAAAATTTCGCGATTTTCATCTATAAGTAAAATTTGCTCTACTAAAGATAAAATTCGCTTAGGTGACTCATAAACAATGCTCGCATAAGGATGATTTAAAGCTCTTTGGATATCTTTTATACGCTCTTTGCCTTTATTGGCTAAAAAACCTATAAAAACAAATTCTTTTTCACTTAAAGCTGAACTTACAAGAGCAACTAAAGCTGCATTTGCACCTGGCAAAACTTCAAATTCAATGCCATTTTTTAAAGCAAAATCAGCCAAAGTATATCCTGGATCACTAATACCTGGCATACCCGCATCGCTTAAAAAAGCTACATTTTGAGAAAAAAATTCTGGATTTAGATTCTTTAAAATTTCCTTTTCATTATGGGTATGAAAAGCAATCATTTTTTTAGTTTTAAAATCAATCTGAAATTTATGAGAAAGTGATAAAAGTAGAGACTTGCTTACTCTTGTATCTTCACAAAAGAAAATTTCACAAGTCTTTAAAAGCTCTAAGGCTCTAAAAGATATATCGCCTAAATTTCCTATCGGAGTAGGAATAAAATAGAGCATAATTATTGCATTGCGTATTTTTTCTTAAATTTCTCTACACGACCCGCAGCATCAACTATTTTTTCACTTCCTGTAAAAAAAGGATGACAACTTGAACAAATATCCACTCTTAATTCATTTTTATTAGACTTAGTTACAAAAGTATTGCCACAAGCACAACTAACTTTACATTCTACATATTCTGGATGAATTTCTTTTTTCATAACTTTTCCTTAAAAATAAAACAATAAACGGTGATTATAGTAAATATAATATAAAAAATAGATTAATTTAAGTAAATTTTAAAGAAGCATTTTCGAGGCAATCGATATAATGGCAGTTTGACTTTTAAGAATATTTGGAGCTTTTAATCCAATTTTTTCTTTAAAAAAATATTTTTCACTTTGACTAAATCCTCCTTCAGGACCTACAAAATAAATTTTATTCAAATCAAATTCTTTAATTTCTCCGTCAAAATCAACCAAAACCGCTTCTGGAAATCTTTCATAAAAATCTTTTATATGATTATAAATTTGTATTTTCATTTTGCTTTCTCTTCCACATTGCTCACAAGATGCGATGATAATTTTTTCAAAACGACTTAAATCTATTTTGAAATTTCTTTGCGAAAAATCAGTGAAAACAAGATGTAAGGTTTCAACCCCAAGTTCATTTAAAAAGGGGAGGGTTTTTTCTAAAATTTTAATATCTATCACAGCTAAAGCTAAATTTAAAGTAGAATTTTTGTGCGTTGTTTTATTTTCCTTACTTAAAAAATGCAACTCACAAGAATGACGCTCTAAATTAGAAATTTTATAAACATATGTAAATTTATCCTCTAAATTTCTTAGAGTTAATATTTCATTTTCTTTAACTCTTCTAGCTTTCAGATGAGAAAATTCCTCACCCTTTAATTTTAAAATTTCCTCACCAGCTTTTTGATGATATAAAAATTGCATTTTATAAATATTTCTTTAAAACAAAAGGTAAAAATAACAATAAGATTTCACAAAATAAAATCAAAAAACTCATCCATCTAAAAGCGATATAACGTCTTATTTTACGAGCTTTTTTAAACTGTGCAAAATGAAAAATTGCCAAAGCTAAAATTAAAATCCAAGATGCAATCATTAGCCAAAAATGCAAATTCATTTGAAATTTTCTCATGGCTAAAAGCAAAAGGCCTGTAAAAAGCATAAAAGCTAAAAAAGTATTATATATAGGTAAAAACAATCGAATTCTACGGATAAAAATAAATTCTGTTTTAAAATTACCTTGAGTTAAAATCAAGTAAAAAAACATCAAAAAACCACTCGCATACAAACTATAAAGATGCAAGGCTAGAAAAAAATGATAACTTTGTTCCATGATTATTTTACCTTAATGATATATTTTGCTAAATTATCGCTTTGTTCTTTTGTTAAAAAAGCATGAGAATCATCTTTTAATTTTTGAATTTTAAAAGTCCAATTCTCAAAACTTAAATTTCTAATAGCTGTACTTTTTTTAGGCTTTAATTCCCCTTTTTCTCCATGGCAACTAGCGCATTTTTGTTTATATAAAGAACCTATAACGCTAGAATTTGCATTATAGGATGTATTAAAATTATCTGATTCATCATCCACAGGCAAAGGTAAATTTGTATCACTTAATTGTGTTGATTCATCGCTTTTTTCCAGCTCAACTTTATCTTCTGTAGAATTTTGTTTTTTAGAATTTAACTCATCATTATCACTGCAAGCACTGATCGATAAAACAATAAAAAAACTTATCAAAATAGTTAAAATTTTGCCCATTAGATCTCCTTAGGATTTGTAAAAATATGCGAATTTTTTAATTTATCATAAAAATCTATATCATTCCATTCTGCTTTAATGGCTGGTGAAAATTCAATATCATCAAGAGAAATTTTTGGCAAAATATCTGAATAAGCATCGTCTTTAAAAGCTTGAGCGTAACCTGTTCTTGTTTCATGAACTATAATACTTTGCAAATTCACACCTTGTTCCCCATTAACCATCTTTGTTTGTTTAAGTAAAGCATCAATAAGTATAAAAAACACGCGACAAAAATTTTCCGCACTCACATTAACAGGCAAAGTGATCCATCTTTGAGAATATTTTTTCATTTCTTGTAAATAAGATTGATCATCTTGATTAAAAAGCGTAATAGCATGATCAAAACTATCAATAATCTGGCGTATATAAGTTTTTAAAAGCCCAAAATCATAAACCATTCCTGCATTATCTAAATATCGACTTTCAAGCAAAACTTCAACCTTGTAAGAATGTCCATGTATGCTACTTTTACAACGTTTTGAAGAACAAAATCTAACAATATGGGCGTTTTCAAATTCAAATAATTTTCTAATAATCATACACTCTCTTTATCATTCCATAAACGAATATGAATTCTATCAGAATAATTATATCCATTCTTAATGCAAAATTCAGCAATTTTTTTTGCATTTTTGTCTAAATTAACCCGATTTTCCCCCATAGGCATACAAAAAACTTCATTAGGAGCTTCTTTTAAAATTTCTAAAATTTCTTTCAAAGAGTTTTTTAGCGTATTTGCATTTAATACAAATTTATAAAAACTATCTTTAGCATTATTTTTAAATGATTTAAGAGCTTTAAAATTCAAACGCTTATTACGATCTACTCCACTATTTTCTAATTTAACACTTAAGGCAAAAATACATTCTTTATAAAAAGGATATTTTGAAAAATCAATCTCTATGCTACCATTACTTTCAAAGTGAATTTCAAAATTCGCTTTTAATAAAGATTTGATCAAAGCAATAAATTCAGAATTTTGATGATGGATCAAAGGCTCTCCGCCGGTAATTACAACTATAGGATTAAATTTATCTTTAAGTTTTATTATTTGATTAAAAATTTCATCTGTATTTAGATTTTTATATTTTTCTTTAAATTCTTGAGTAAAAACAGCCCTTATGGTATCACAACCTTTAAGAATTTTTCCATCTTTTTTGATTTCAACCCCAAAACCACTGCAATTAAAATTACAGCCCACAAAACGGATAAAAATAGCTAATTTTCCGCTATATTTCCCTTCCCCTTGCACGCTTAAAAAAGTCTCAACAATTTGCAATTTTAACCCCCAGTTTGGTAAAAAGCACGTAGCGAGGTTTCATTATCCACAACGCCCCATTTATTTTTTTCAGGCTTATTACGCAATACTTCTTGTAAAATTTCTACAGCAGCTTTTACATCACCTTTTCTAATCGCTTCTTTAATGCTTAAAGCTTCATCAAAATAAAGACAAGGTATTAAATGCCCTTCAGCACTAAGACGGATACGATTACAAGAATCGCAAAATTCATGACTATGTGGATCAATGATCCCAAATTTATAGCCATTAGCACTATAAAGACTCACTGGGGCTTTTTCCGCCTTTTTGATAAGTTTTACATCGTATTTTTGGCTTAAAATTTGGATAATCTCATCTCTTTTTAAACCTTGCAATTTTCCATAAGCGTGGGTATTTTCCATAAATTCTATAAAACGAATTTGTATATTTTTAGCTTTAGCAAATTCTAAAAGAGTTATAAGTTCATCGTCATTTAAATTTTTAAGTGCAACAGTATTTAATTTAACTTTTAATCCAACATTTAAAGCTTCCTCAATTCCAGCTAAAACACTTGATAAAACGTCTTTTTGTGCTAATTGTTTCGCCTTTTTTTCATCTAAGGTATCCAGTGAAACATTTAAACGTTTTAAGCCCGCATTTTTAAGATCTTTAGCAAAGTCTTTTAATAAAAATCCATTCGTTGTAATAGCTAAATCAAGCTCTTTTTTATAATCATGAATCATTTTAATAAAAATACTTAAATCTTTGCGTAATAAAGGCTCGCCTCCGGTAATGCGAATTTTTTCAATTCCTTCATCAATAGCTGCTTTTACGAATAAAAAAAGTTCTTCAAAACTCAATAAATTTTCTTTAGGTTGGTGATTAAACGGAATTTTTGGCATACAATAAAGACAACGAAAATTACATCGCTGAGTTACTGAAATTCTAAGATAATCAATTTTTCTACCAAATTGGTCAATTAGCATTAAAACCCCTAATGTTATTTTATAAGCTGTTTAAATTTTAAAACAAGCTCAACATTTCCAATTCCTATCCTTAAGTCTTTGGCGATTTGCTCTATGGTTTTTCCTTCTTTAAACAGATCAATAATTTTTTGTTCTTCTGTATCATAATTTGGAGTAAGCTTAGTCATACTTTGCGCTTTTTGCTCTAAATTTAAAAGACGATTTTGCTGTTCATTTTGAAAATCCTCTATGATATGCTCCATCGTTTTAAGAGTTCTTAAAACAGGAGTAATTTTAGCACTGATTTGTTTTTCAAACTCAATTTGCATTTCTTCTTTTAAAAGTGTTATTTTATAGTCTTCTTCATCATTTTCATCTTCTTCTTTTATCCCAAGCTCTTTACGAAAATAATGCATTTCTTTAGTTATATCCTCAATCACTCCTTGAAGCTTTGCAAGTTTTGTATTGTTTTCTCTTTCTTTGATATTAATATAAGCTAACATTGCAACTAAAAGCACAAATACAAAAACTAAATAAATCGCATCATTACTCATGTTCTAGCTCCTTTTTATTTCTAATCATATCTCTTTGCACCTCAACAACAAACGCATCAAATGCGGTTTTATCTTCAGGCTTAATCTTAATAATTTGTGCTAAGGTTTGACTTTTAGCTTTTGCAAAAAGCGCCATTTTTTGATTATTAAGGCTAAACCTTATGTAGTATTCTTGGTTAATTTCTAAAATATTTTCTAAAAAATTAAGATGTTCAAAATTTAAAGATCCTACGATAGCTTTTTGTTTTAAAGGTATAAGTTCTTCATCTTTATTTATAGCGCTTTCTACCCTTAAAATATCTTCTTTTAAGCTTAAAATTAAATCAAAAATTATCTTTTCTCCATCGCTAAAATCAATACGAGTAGCCATTTTTTTCCATTTTGAAAGCTGTGAAATGGCTCCGAGTTTAAGATATTCTTGTAAAAAATGATTATCCTTTATCTTGCAATTTTCCAAATCAACTTCAAATCCAGCTTTAAATAATTTTAATTCCATAATAAATCAACCAAAATAAAAATAAAAAATATCATACTCAAATAGCCATTTAAAGTAAAAAATGCTCTATCAATACGATCAAAATTATTATGAACAATTTTATGTTCAAAAAGCAAAATTACACCACAAACGCATACACCAAACAATGAAATATATCCTAAAGCTACACCCCAAACTTGCCAAACAAAAAGCAACCAAAATAATACAGCTAAAACATGAAAAAAGGCAGAAATCAGCAAAGTTGCTTTAGCACCAAATTGAGCGGGAATCGAAAAAAGTCCCGTTTTTTTATCATAATCCATATCTTGCAAAGAATAAAGCAAATCAAATCCGGCAGTCCAAAAAGTAACCCCTAAACATAAAATAACACTATAAATATGAATTTCACCCATCACAATAACACTTCCAGCTATAGGAGCCAAACCTAAACAAAATCCTAAAACCAAATGTACCAAAGAACTAAAACGCTTAAAAGCAGAATAAATTGCCAAAACAAAAAGCACTGGAAAAGAAAGATAAAAAGCCAAAGGATTGATAAAATAAGAACAAAGCACAAAAATCAAAGCATTTAAAATAATAAATATCCAAATACTTTTCTTACCAATTTTTCCACTTATATTAGGACGATTAGCGCAACGTGGATTATCTTTATCTATATCTTCATCCATTAAGCGATTACTTGCCATCGCAAAATTTCTAGCACTTATAGCACAAATAATACCCAAAATCAAAGCCTTAAAACCAAACCAGACTGTATCATTTGCAAGCTTTGAACCTACAATCATCGATGAAAACAAAAAAGGCAAGGCAAAAATAGAATGCTTAAATACAATAAGTTCTAAAATATCTTTAAATTTTGTCCAAAATAAATTCATTTTTCCGCTTTAAAAATTTTTGCTATGATTTTACTCAAATTTTAATAAATTTTAGGATAAATTCATTTTATGTTTTTTGAAATAGCTATTATCGGAACAACTGCAAGCGGAAAAACTCATCTAGCTAATTTATTAGCCAAAAATTTTAATGCAGTTATTTTAAGCCTTGATAGTCTTTGTGTGTATAAAGAAATCAATATCGCAAGCGCTAAACCTTCCAAAGAAGAACTTGAAAATTTTCATTATTTTGGTATAGATTTAATCAGTGTTGATAAGCATTTTAATGTGGAGTTATTTATCAAAGAATACCAAAAGGCTAAAGAATTTGCCAAATTAAGAAATTTACCTTTAATTATAACAGGCGGAACTGGATTTTACTTAAAAACCATGATGGATGGTTTAAGTCAAAAAATAGAAGAAATAAAAACTGATCTAAGTAATGATGAAATTTACTCTTTAATGAGTAAAATTGATCCTGATTTTAAAGTGGCAAAAAATGACACTTATCGTTTGAAAAAATGGTTGAGTATTTATGAGATTACAAAAGAAATTCCTAGTATTTTTTTAAAGCAAACACAAAAAAAGGGGGTTTTAAAAAATATAGAAATTTATGAAATCGTTTGGGAGCGTAATTTGCTAAGAGATCGCATAAAAATGAGGACTAAAAAAATGCTTGAAGAAGGTCTTTTAGAAGAAGCTAAAAAGCTTTTTTCTCAATTTCATCGCGACACTAAAGCTTTAAATTGCATAGGTTTAAAAGAGTGTAAAGAATATTTAGATGAAAAAATTTCTTTTAATGAACTTGAAAATTTAATCACAACGCACACCGCACAACTTGCCAAACGACAAAGAACATTTAATAAAAAATTTCAAAGCGTGGCTTTAAATTTTGATGAAGCTTTTGAAATCTTAAAACAAAAATTCACGCATTAAAAAATAAATGCTCGATTAAAATTTTTACACCCAAAATAATCAAAACAGCCCCTCCTAAAAATTCGGCTTTATTTTTTAAAAAAACTCCAAATTTATTACCTATTTTCAAAGCTAAAATGCAAAACATAAAAGTGATACAACCAATAAATAAAACCGCTACAAACAAAGGAGTCTCTAAAAATGCAAAACCAACTCCAACCGCTAAAGCATCAATGCTAGTTGCAATAGCTAAAGAAAACATGATCTTAAAATCAAACTGATTAGCATGAATATCACATTCTTCATTTTCAAGCGCTTCTTTGATCATTTTTAACCCGATAAAACCAAGTAAAATAAATGCTATCCAATGATCAATACTTGCCACAAAAGATGCGAAACTTAAACCGATGATATATCCAAAAACAGGCATTAAAGCTTGAAAGCCACCAAAATAAACACCTACAATACAATAATGTTTTAAATTTAATCTCTTAACACTAAAACCCTTACATAAAGAAACTGCAAAAGCATCCATTGCTAAAGCACATGAAAGAAAAACGAGGCTCAAATAATCCATAAAAACTCCAAAAATAAAATAAAATTATAATCAAAAAATATTAATTTTTTTATAGATAAAAATAATTTTAATGGATATTTAAGAATTAAAAATATATAATTTCGCTTTATTAATTTTCAAAAAATATACAAAAGGCCCATTCGTCTAGCGGTTAGGACATCGCCCTTTCACGGCGGTAACACGAGTTCGAGTCTCGTATGGGTCACCACCATAAATCTTTCAAAAATCAATCTAAAAAATATTTTTTATAAAAAGCTTATTTAAATTACTTTATTTTATGATTTTTTATGCTACAATTTTTTACCAAAAATAAAAAAGGAGAAAATATGTTTGAATTAAGAAAACTACCTTATGATATCAATGCTTTTGGCGATTTTTTAAGTACTGAAACATTTAATTATCATTATGGAAAGCATCATAATACCTATGTAACTAATTTAAATAATCTTATTAAAGATACAGAATTTGCTAACAAAGATCTTGTAAGCATTATCAAATCATCAAATGGTGGAATTTTTAACAATGCGGCTCAAGTTTATAATCATGATTTTTATTTTGATTGCATCACTCCAAATGCCTGTGAGGCAAAAGGGGATTTAAAAGCAGCCTTAGAAAAAGAATTTGGTTCTTTAGAGAATTTTAAAGCTGAATTTATTAAAGGAGCTACAGGTCTTTTTGGATCTGGATGGTTTTGGCTTGTTTATAACAGCAAAAATCAAAAATTAGAATTAATCGCAACTTCAAATGCGGCTACTCCTATCACTGAAGATAAAATTCCTTTACTTGTAGTGGATGTTTGGGAACATGCTTACTATGTAGATCATCGCAATGCTCGTCCTGCTTATTTGGAAAAATTCTATGCTCATATCAATTGGGATTTTGTATCAAAAGCTTATGAGTGGGCTTTAAAAGAAGGAATTAACTCGATAAGCTTTTACGCTAATGAACTTCATCCAGTAAAATAACTCTATTCCGCTTTATGCGGAATAGTTAAAATTTAAAATTCCATTCTCCTTTATCCGTTTTTACTTGAACTTCTAACAATTTACCACATCCAGTTATAGGGATATAGTCCCAGACTTGTCCATATTTCAATACTTTATTAATTTTAACTTTGCCTTGATCTAAAATACCCCCAACTTTGCATTTTCCACGATTAGGGACTATATCGGTAATTTTCACAGAATCCACCAAAGAAGTAATTTTTAAAAATTTTGATTTTGAATGAAATAATGGATTATATTATTCAAAAGATTCAATTTGAATAGGAGGTTCTCCACTTCCACAACCTAAAATAAATAATACTAAAACTAACATTACTAGTTTTTTCATAAAAACTTCCTTTCTAATTTAATCTATTATAATAGAATGAAAAAAAATTATAAAACAAATATACTTAAAAATCTATAATAATAGATTAAAGGTAAAAAGTTGTTTTATAATTTTACTCAAGATGAAATCGAACAATTTCATAGAAATGTAGCTAAGAATGTTGCGAGAATTAGAAAAGAAAAAGGTTTGTCTCAATTAGAACTTAGTTTAGAAATAGGTTATAAATCTTGTTCTTTGGTGGGTGGAGCTGAATCTGGATATAATAATATCCATTTTAATTTAGAACATTTATACAAAATATCAAAAGTATTACAAGTTGAAATTTCTGATTTTTTTCAAAATATTGAAATCTAAATATTAAATTTTATTTTTTAATTTTTTATATAATATTATACTTTACATCTAAACACAAAGGAGAAATTATGGATAATTCTTTATCTGCTTACACTCAAAAATATGAAAAAGAAGGTTATGGGTTACAATACCCTGATGGTCATGTTATAAGGTTTTATGAAAGAATTTTAAAATACAAACTCAATAAAACAAGTGGAAATTTGCTAGACTTTGGTTGTGGCAATGGCGTGCATTCTAAATATCTTCAAGATATTACTGGGGGGGGGTATAAAGCTTATGGCTTAGATATAGTTCCTAGTTTAAAAGAAATTTGGGAAAGAGATCCTAAATTAAATTCTAATAATTTTCATGTTATTGCTCCAAATTCAAGCATAAAAAATCTTTTTAATGTAAAAATGGATTTGATTTTAGCTAATCAAAGTCTTTATTATCTTCCTTTTGAAAGTTTTAAACAAACCATTCAAGAATTATATGATATTTCCAATGAGGGCGCCATTATCTTCGCAACTATGATGAGTGAGAAAGGGTATAGCATGTACGAAAGAGGAGAGGCTATGGAAAATGGCTTATGCGAAGTCAAAGGATGTCCGAGCGGTCGATTAAGTGGTTCTTCTTTTATTCGCTTTACCAAAGATATTGAAGAACTAAAAGAAGATTTTAAACCTTTCAAGCCTTTATTTTGGGGTGATTACGAGCTTATTAATCTTTATAATTTTGAAGGTAGTGTGCAACATTTTATCTATATAGGGCAAAAGTAAGTGTTTTACACTTACTCTCCTAAATTTGGTGTCATTTCGATGATTTTCCAAGGAAGCCCACTAGAATTAAGTTCATCCATAAAAGGCTTAGCATCAAATTCTTCCATATTAAACACACCTTGACCTTGCCAAATTCCTTTAGCAATTAGCTTAGTTCCTATCATCGCAGGAACTCCTGTAGTATAACTTACCGCTTGTGCTCCAGTTTCTTTGTAGCATTCTTCATGATTGCAAACATTATAAATATAAATTTGCTTATCCTTACCATCTTTAATCCCGCGTATAACACAACCTATATTCGTATAACCCTTAGTTCTTGGTCCCAAGCTTGCAGGATCTGGCAATAAAGTCTTTAAAAATTCAATCGGAATAATTTCTCTTCCTTGATGTATGACAGGTTTAATTCCAAGCATTCCAACATTTTTAAGGCATTTCATGTGGATAAGATAACTTTGACCAAAAGTCATAAAGAACCGAATTCTTTTAAGTCCTCTGATATTTTTAACTAAACTTTCAAGCTCTTCATGATAAAGCAAATAGCTATCTTTAACTCCAACCTCTGGATAATCCCATTCCATCTTTATTTGCATCGGTTCTGTTTCTATCCATTGCCCATTTTCCCAGTAACGCCCTTTAGCTGAAACTTCGCGTAAGTTAATTTCTGGATTAAAATTAGTTGCAAAAGCATAACCATGATCACCCGCATTGCAATCTAAAATATCAATATAATGAATTTCATCAAATAAATTTTGCTGAGCATAAGCGCAAAAAACATTAGTCACCCCTGGATCAAATCCACTTCCTAAAAGTCCTAAAATTCCAGCTTCTTTGAATTTTTCATTTCTGGCCCATTGCTCTTTGTATTCAAATTTAGCTAAATCAGGGTGTTCATAATTTGCCGTATCTATATAATGAATTCCTGTCTTTATGCAAGCATCCATTAAGCTTAAATCTTGATAAGGTAAAGCAACATTAAGCAAAATTTGCGCCCCTGTTTTTTTGATAAGCTCTACAACCGCATCACTATTATCAGCATCAATTTGTGCAGTCTCAATTTGCACTCCCAAACGCTCTTTAATAAAAGCGGCAATTTCATCACATTTGCTTTTAGTTCTACTGGCTAAAGTGATTTTAGAAAAAGTATCAGAATTCATTGCGCATTTTACAGTAGCTACGCGACTAACACCTCCTGCGCCTATGATTAAAAGATTTTTCATTTATACTCCTTTAATTGAATATCAAATAATTTTTCTACTTCACTAAAAAACCATTTTTTTCTATCTTTCATTGCATTTTCATCCCAATATAATATTTCTTTTTTTTCGTAACTATTTACAATCATTTGAGTAATCAAAAAAGAACTTTGCTTTTTATCTTTTCCTTCGCCTTTATAAATTTCTATTTTTTTCTCAAATGATTTGTTGCTAGCATCTACATTTTTTTTATGTTTTAATAATGTCAAATTACCGCAACTATTTAAATAGTTATCAACAGTCTCTTTGCTTATATTAGAATAAAACTTCTCATAAGCTTTTGGTAATATATGTTCTATATTAGCTTGTTCTAAATCAATAAATTCTCTTTCTTTACTATCATCCTGATTGTATTCTATAAGAATCAGTAAAGGTTTAATCCATTTATTACGATTATATATATCTTTGCTTAATAAATTTTCTAACACTTTTTTTTCTACTTCATCTTTATTAAATTTTTGCTTTAAAACATCATTGACTTCTGATATATCTTTTTTATCTTTAATCATTTGTATTAATTGGAAAGATGTTTGTTTTATTTTTGGTAAAGTATATCCAGCAATCCAATACAGATAATAAAATTTTCTAAGTAAATATAGTAATTCAACGTGATAGTTATATTTAATATGTAAAGAGGTCATAATAACAGCCATTGGATGAACTTTCCATGGCAAATACCGAAAGGAATTAACAAGCTTATCATTATTATAAAATAAATCTTTCATATATTTATCACAAAAATCACTAAATTCATTAATAACCTCTTTAGAAGTTTTATTTTTAAATTGATTTTCCAATTCAGTATGTAACGATTCCTTAGGATTGCTATTTAATAGAAAATATGCAAATAAAGTGAACATATATTCCATATCTGAATAACCTTCCGTGTTTGATAGTTGAGTTTCATTCTTTTGCCATTTAATAATAAAAGCATTTTCTTCATTTTTAGCATATTGTAGATCATCTTTATTTTCTTCATAAATTTTATTTATTAAAAAACTTTTAATTAAATCTAATTGGGTTAAGTCAAGTCCTCTGTCATTAATTGTTTGAAATAATTTAACAGCAGTATTTAAATTACTACAAACAATTTTAATTAGCAATACTTTATTAAATAAATAATTAATAAATCCGTCCATTTCTTCATATGACTCATTATATAAGTTGTTTAATTTTTCACGAAGTATTACTGCTGTATTTTGATATTTAAATTTTGAATCATCCAGATCAATTTCTTTTTTACTAGGTTTTTTAAAAAGTTTTATACTGTTATTTTTTACACTATCATTATTGTTTAAAAATAAAGAATCAAATTCGTTTTTATATTGTGCATTTTGCGAAAATTTTAATCTTTGAAAACAATTATTAATATATATACATTGTTCAACTCTTTGTATATTAATATCATTTGGATTTTTATATTCTTTATTAATATCTCTAAAACAATCCCTTAAAACGCAAAACAATATCATTAATGTAGTAATTCTTTGTTGCCCATCAACTACCTCATAATAACTATCATTTGATTGTTTTGTGACAACTATAGATCCTAAAAAATAATTTTCATTCTCATCATTTTTACTATTTTTATATGCTTCATATATATCATCAAATAATTGTTCGACTTGTTCATCTTCCCATTTATACGGTCTTTGATAATTTGGTATTTCATAAATATTATTGCTACTAAATATATCTATAATGGATTTACTTTCAACTTCAAATTCTTTCATGAATAATTTACCTTTCATATATTTTCGCTTGTTATTATACAATAAATATTATTGGATTTGAATGCTTCGTTCTTTTTTTATCTCTAAAAAATGGGCTCTATGGGCTTACTTAGGGCTTTTTTTACTTTTATTTTTTTTATACTTGCAAACAAGTTTTAATGTGGCACTCAATTCTTGGTATAATGACTTTTATAACACCATCCAAAAACCAAAAATTAATGCCATTATTTTAAATTTTGACGAAGCAAAATTCAAGCAAGATTTTAAAATCACGCCTTCTTTACTTAGAGAACTTGACATTGACTCTAAAGACTATAATCAAAGTGTTGTGTATGAAAAAGCCAAAGCTAAAAAAATTCAAGAAATCCAAAATGAAAACAAACAAAGACTAAATATAGAAACCACGCAAAATTCATCTTATATTGACAAAGATGTTTTTAGGCAAATTATCCAAATTTTAGAAGAACAAAAAGATTATAAAGAACAAAACTTAACGCAAATTTCTCAAAAAATTAAAGATAAAAATTTATCCTTAGATCAAATTAATTCAGTAGTGCAAAGCATTATAAAAGCAAAAGAACAAGCTAAAAATTCTTTTGAAAATGCTAATTTTATTAATAAATTTGCAATTTATTATTATCAAAATTTATTAAAATATTTTCTTCACACACCCGCTGTACTTGAAAAACCTTTTTATGATTTACAAGATTTTTATTCACTCATTTTTGTTTTTTTAGGCATTGCCATCCCTTATGTTCTCATTGCAACAATTAATATTTATTTTGCAAGTATTTATGCTTTTAAATGGCGAGAAGCTATGACTTTTTCTTATTTAAAATTTTGGAAAAATAAAAATGATAATATCGAAGGAAGCTCTCAAAGAATTCAAGAAGATGTTTATAATTTTTCTAAAATTGTAGAAAGTCTTGGACTTTCGTTTGTAAAAGCTTTAATGACTCTTATAGCTTTTATTCCTATTTTGTGGAATTTAAGTGATTTAGCTACTAAGGCATTATTTTTAAATTTAGATGAAAATTCAAGTTTTTATTTTTTAAAAAATACAGATGGATTGCTTGTTTATGTTGCTCTTTTTATCTCTTTGGGTGGTTTGATAGCTTCTTGGTTTATAGGGATCAAACTCCCAGGACTTGAGTATAATAATCAAAAAGTAGAAGCAGCCTTTAGGAAAGAATTAGTCTATGCCGAAGATAACCGAGAAAAATTTGCAAAAAATGAAACCATAATAGAACTTTTTACTGGGCTTAAATTTAGCTACAAAAGACTTTTCTTGCATTATGGCTATTTTAATATTTGGCTTATTTTATTTGAGCAAATTATTGTTATTATTCCATTTTTAATCATGGCTCCAAGTCTTTTTGGAGGTATTATTACGCTTGGAATTGTGATGCAAATCAATAATGCATTTGATCAAGTCAGAAGTTCTTTTAGCGTTTTTATCACAAATTGGACAACTATTACTCAACTTAGAAGCATTTATAAACGTTTAAAAGAATTTGAAATTAATATAGATTATGAAAAATCTTTAAAATAAAATTAAGCAAAAATTTTACTTTTAATTGTGTATAATTAAGTATTTTATTTTAAATTACAAGGAGTTTCATTGGACCCCAGTCAGGTTTTTGATTTAAATCAAACTTTACCTTCTTCATCTTTTGATTTAGGATATTCTATATTTATGGTTTTTGTTGCACTATTTTTAGTGTTTTTGAATGGATTTTTTGTTTTATCTGAATTTAGCATTGTTAAAGTAAGACGGACAAAAATCGAAGAAATGATTAAAGAAAAAAAATCAGGCGCCAAAAAGGCATTAGAAGTCACTTCCAAACTTGATACTTATTTGAGCGCTTGTCAATTAGGTATAACCTTAAGTTCCCTTGCTCTAGGTTGGATCGGTGAGCCAGCCATTGCAAAAATGCTTGAAACTGCTTTATTAAAATTAGGTTTTAATGCTGTTCTTATCCATACCATCTCTTTTATTATCGCCTTTAGCATTATCACTCTTTTACATGTGGTTTTAGGAGAACTTGTGCCAAAATCTATCGCTATTGCTATAGCTGATAAAGCTGTGCTTTGGATAGCTAGACCTTTAAATTGGTTTTGGATACTCTTTTTACCTTTTATTAAAATTTTTGATTTTTTAGCAGCAATTAATTTAAAAATTTTTGGAATCAAACCCGCTAAAGAAAGCGAATTAACCCACAGCGAAGAAGAGATTAAAATCATCGCAAGTGAAAGTCAAAAAGGTGGTGTTTTGGATGAATTTGAAACTGAAATTATCCGAAATGCAGTTGATTTTTCAGATACAGTTGCAAAAGAGGTTATGACGCCTCGTAAGGATATGATTTGTTTAAACAAACAAAAAACTTATGAAGAAAATATGCAAATTATTTGCGAGCACAAACACACACGTTTTCCTTATATAGATGGTTCTAAAGATAGTATTTTAGGTATGATTCATATACGCGATATCGTCCAAAATGAACTCAATTCTAAAAGTAAAAATTTAGATTCTTTTGTTAAACCTCTTATTTTGGTTCCTGAAAATATCAGTATTTCAAAAGTCTTAGTAAGAATGAATAAAGAAAGATCTCATACTGCGCTTGTTATTGATGAGTATGGTGGCACGGCTGGAATTTTAACCATGGAAGATATCATGGAAGAAATTATCGGTGAGATTAAAAATGAAAACGAAGAAGATAGTTATAAAAAACTTGCTGATAATATTTATGAATTTCAAGGACGTTGCGATATAGAAACCGTCGAGGAAATGCTTTTAATCAGTTATGATGAAGATCTTGAACAAGTCACCATAGGAGGTTATGTTTTCAATCTATTGGGTCGTTTACCAGTGGTTGGTGATCGTATAGAAGATGAACTTTGTTATTATGAAGTTAAAAAAATGGATGGAAATTCCATAGAACGGATTAAGATTGTAAAAAAAACCGGCAATGAAGAAGTAAACTGATCTTACTTCTTCTTATAAACATTGTTTTTTATTTCTATACACTTAAAACCTTCTTTATTTAAAGTCACCACGCGTAAATAACCCCCAGCATCAATTTTTCCTTCACATAAAAAAACACGCTTTGCAATTTGAGTTGGTAGTTTTTCTCTGTTTCTATGTCCAAAAATTTGATAAATATTTTCTTTATTTAAATTGCAAAACTGATTAGCAATACTTTGACTATTTTCACAATGTCCCACCCCATAAATGAAATCATAGCTTGGCATAAAGCTAATCTGCCAAGGTTCTGAAGGCAAGACATTTACACCTCCATGAGAACAAAAAATCAATTTATCTCCAAATTTATAATACAAACACTCTTTCAAATAAGGATAAAATTTTTGCGCGTCACTTGGAGTGAGTTTTTCTTTTTTAAAATCTTTTAATGTATTTTCATTAAATTCCTTAGAATTAGCAAATTCTCCATTTGCCCATTTTATAAGATATCTTTCATGATTTCCCTCTAGCAAGCACACATTTTCTTTTTCGCAAATTTTTAATAAAAATTTCAAAACCTTGCCATTTTCTATACCTCTATTGATATAATCTCCTAAAAAAATATAATACTCATCTTCTTTAATTTTTTTAATATATTCTCTTAAAACGCTATAGCATCCTTGTATATCTCCTATATGGTGAATCTTTTTATAAGCACTTAAATTAGGAGTTTTATAAAGACATTCTCTCCAATTTTGAGGAGTTAAAATCCGATATTTTTTAGGAGTTTTTTCCAGTAAAAAATGCATCCTTTCTAAAAGGGCGTAAGGGATTAAAAAACCTTTTTCTTTAGCCTTTTGTATATTTTTTGTAAAACATTGCTCTAAAGAACTTTTAAATTCCACAATATAGACTGTATAGCGATATTTATTCGCTAATTCTTTATAATTTTTCAAAACTTGATCATAAGCATTAATAATACAAAATTCACCCTTTTGCATACGCAATTCTAAAAGGGTGAATAAAATTTTATAAAGCTGAATATCGTTTTTAGTGTTTAAATTTCTATATTCACTTGCAACTTCTTTCACGCTTCCAGAAAGCAAACGAAAAAAATTTAAATCAAGCGTATAATCTTGTAATTGATTTTGAGCAATAAATTCTTCTTGTCCTGCGTAATAATTTCCTCGCAATATGAGTAGAATTCGCAACTTTTTACCTAAATTTTCTTTAAAAATTCTGTTTTAAGAACAATAGTGCCAAATTTATCCACCTTGGCTTCAATTTCATTATCTTTTGAGCTTAATTTAATATTTTTTATGGTTGTCCCTCTTTTTAAAGTAGCACTAACCCCTTTTACTTTAAGATCTTTGATCACACTTACACTATCTCCTGAATTTAACTCAACTCCATTAACATCTTTAGGCATCTTTTCCCTTTCTTTGATCTAAAATATTTAACATTTGAACGATTAAAGCAAAAACCATTGCTACATAAACATAAGCTTTATCTATGTGCAAATCAAAACCTTCAGCCACCAAAACACCTCCAATTAACACTAAAAAAGTCAGTGCTAAAATTTTTATACAAGCGTATTTTTCAACAAAATTAGCAATAGGCTTAGACGCAAAAAGCATCACCCCTACAGCAATAATCACTGCTATAATCATGATTGTAACATCTTTAGCAATTCCTACGGCAGTAATCACACTATCTAAAGAAAATACTATGTCTATAATAGCTATTTCAGCTACAACTACCCAAAGTTTATTGCTTGCCTTAAACTGACTTTCATTTTCTTCTTTATGTAAAATTTGATCCTTAATTTCTTTCATAGATTTTATAATTAAAAAAAGCCCTCCAAGTAAAAGTACCAAATCTCTACCTGAAATTTCATTACCCAAGATATCAAACAAAGGCTTTGTGAGCTTCATAACCCAAAAAAGCGATAAAAGAAGTAAAATTCGCGTGATCATCGCAAAAGCAAGACCTAAAATACGCCCTTTATCTCGAGATTTTGGAGGTAACTTAGCCACCAAAATAGCTAAAAAAATGATATTATCAATCCCAAGCACAATTTCAAGTGCGGTTAAGGTGATCAAAACAATCCAAGAATCAAAACTAAAAATCCACTCAAACATTTATTATTCCTTTATGATTACTTTTCAAATATTTTTACCACGCTACTAGGTAAAATCTCATATTCTAAGTTATGAATCTTTTCTTCAAATTCATTAAAACTCATTCCTTCTTTTTCAAAAGCTTTTTGAGCAATGATTTTTCCACCATCAAGTTCTTCGCTGACCCAATGCACACTCACTCCAGCTACCTTCATATCGCTTTTAAAACTCTCTTCTATCGCATGAGCTCCTTTAAAAAGTGGAAGTAAAGAAGGATGAAGATTGATCGCTTTAATATTTTTTGTAAAAACAGGACTTAAAATTCTCATAAATCCAGCTAATATCGTTAAATCCGCGCCACTTTGTTGAATTTTTTCTACTAAAACTTGATCAAATTCTTCCCTAGAAGAAAAATTTTCATGCTCCACAATCACACTTTCAAGTCCGTATTTTTTAGCCCTTTGTATGCCAAAAGCATTTTTTTTATTACAAAGACAAAGCACCACTTCATAAGTATTGCTTCTTATAGTTTTTTGGTGGAGTTTTTCTAAAATATTTTCCAAATTACTCCCATTTCCACTAAAAAGAATCGCTAATTTTACAAGCATTTTAATCCTTTTACAAGTTTTATAGCATCAAAGCTATTTTTATTAAATTTATATTTTTTAGCAACCAAAGCATGTGCCAAACAAGCATTTTTAGCTGCTTTTAAAGCTTTAAATTTAACTCCCAAAAGCGCGGCTATCATTCCGCTTAAAACATCTCCGCTTCCACCTTTTGCTAAAGCTTCATTGCCTAGATTAATCACAAATATTTTCTCTTTTTGTATCACAATAGGATTTGCTCCCTTAAGAACTAAAACACAATTATAATTTTTGGCAAATTTTTTCGCATAAAAGAAGCGATTTTTCTGCAAATTCTCCACGCTTAATTCTTCATCGAAACACATTTTCCAAAGTCTTACAAATTCCTTTGGATGTGGAGTAATCACAACATCTTCTCTGTTTAAATACCACAAAATCGCTTCACTTAAAAAACAATTTGCATCCAAAACCAAAGGAATATTTTGCAAAGTCTCATCTTTTAAAAAATCCAAATTTTCAAGCCCCATACCTAAAGCTATAGCTGTAGCTTCATTAGAAATTTTTTGCTTTAACATTAAAAGTGGAGAAAAAGTTTTTTTAGCAACCAAAGATACAAGACCGCTTCCAAAATTAAACGCTCCAAGTCCTGCTAAAGTTCCAGCACTTGAATTTCCAACTATATAAACATGGCCAAATTTGCCTTTATTGGAATTTGCATTTCTTTTGATCGTTTTTAAATCTTTCTTTTCTAAAAGCTTGCTTTGTGGTTTAGGGATAAATTTTTTCATTTTTATACCTAAATTTAAAAGCTTTATTTTTCCTACAAACTCCTTAGCAAAATCTTCAAGTAAAATTTCTTTTAAAGCACCCATACAAGCTGTAATATCGGCTTTAAAACAAGGATTAAAACCTAAATTTGTAGGTATATCACAAGCTATTTTTAAGGCTTTACTTTTATTGATTTTTTCTAACAATGCACAATACTGTTCATCCAAAGCCCTATTAGATCCTGTGCCCAAAATACAATCAACAATGATTTTAAATTTGTGAATTTTAGGTTCTTTTTTCATCATTTTAAAACCAAAATTAGTTAAAATTTGCTCTTGCTGTTTAAAAATATCGTTTTCTTTAAAACCTAATTTATAAGCTTTAGCTTTTTTAAGATGTCTTATGGCAACAAGTCCATCTGCTGCGTTATTACCACCGCCTAATAAAAATAAAATTTCAGAATTTTTAACCCCTAGTTTTTTAGCTTTTTGCGAAATAAGTCTTGCTAAGGCTATACCTGCATTTTCCATTAAAATAATTTCACTTAAGCCTTTATTTATAGCATTTTGTTCTAAAAGTCGTATATTATCAGTAATAGCTTTCATCGTCTTTAGCCACTAAAAAATAAATATTTTTTTCTCTTTTTTCTTTAAATTTTTTCATTTTAGATAAAAATTTTTGTATCAAAGCGCGAAAATTTTTAAATCCATAATTTTGTGGATTAAAATCAGAATATTTTCTATTCATATTAGTGCGAATTTGAGCATACTCTGCACGACCCTTTTCATCGATAAGTTGCTCTGTGATATTGATCAAGGTTTTTAAATAATCATTGCTTAAAACAGTTTTTTTCTTTCTTTCATCTTGATCTAAATAAAAAAATTCACTAAAAGCATTGACATAAGATTGTATCGATTTTTCAAGTCCCATA
Source organism: Campylobacter sp. W0014 (assembly GCF_020135975.1). Classification (NCBI taxonomy): domain Bacteria; kingdom Pseudomonadati; phylum Campylobacterota; class Epsilonproteobacteria; order Campylobacterales; family Campylobacteraceae; genus Campylobacter; species Campylobacter sp. W0014. The sequence continues at coordinate 76,619 of NZ_JACHTR010000006.1, forward strand.
CCAATGACTTGTTTTTTATTTTCTCTAAGTTTTTGTATAAGCGAAGTATAATCACTATCGCTTGAAACAATGACAAAAATATCGATATTTTTCTCATAAAATACACTCATAATTTCTGTAATCAAATACATATCGCTAGAATTTTTATTGGCTGCAAAATTAAATTGCTGCATGGCAATGAGTGAGTATTGCGCGATTTGCTCTTTCCAATTTTGGATATTTTTTTGAGTCCAATCCCCATAAATTCGCTTAATAATAATCTCGCCATAATCTGAAGCGATATCAAAAATACTTTTAGCGTATTTTGCGGGAATATTTTCAGCATCAATAAAAATAGCTATGCTTTTATTTTCCATCATTAACCTCTTATCCTAAAACTTAAAGTTTCTAAAATATGACTTTTATTTATGATTTCTTTCTCTTGCAAATCCGCTATACTTCTTGAAACCTTTAAAACCTTATTAATAGATCTTAAAGAAAGATTATAACGAGAAATTGCTAAATCAAGGGTATCTTTAGCATCTTTTTCTAAGGGGCAAAAATTTTGTAAATCCTCATCTTTTAATTTTCCATTAAATTCTTTCTGTCCTCGCTTTTTTCCAAAAATAAAGCCTTGCAAAATTTTTTCACTCATTTCTTTAGAGGTTATACTTGCTTTATCATCTTTGCTGATTTCATCCATGGCAACATACAAATCGATACGATCCATCACAGCAGATGAAATATGATTTTTGTATTTTTTAATTTCATTATCCGTGCAAGTGCAAGATAAATTTTTAGAAAATAAATTAGCACAAGGGCAAGGATTTTGTGCCGCAACAAAGCTAAATTTTGTTTCATAAGTGGTTTTAGAATTTACCCTTGAAATATGAATTTTATAATCTTCCAAAGGCTCTCTTAAACTTTCTATGATTTGTTTATTAAAATGTGGAAATTCATCAAAAAATAAAACCCCTCCATTTGCAAGCGCTACCTCTCCAATTTTAGCATTTTTAGCACCCCCTCCAAAAATACTGGCTCTAGTAGAGGTGTGATGTGGATGACGAAAAGCTCTTGTTTTAGCAAATTCGCATTCTTTAGAATTTAAAGACATGTAAGCATTTTGCATTAAAACCTCACTCAAACTTTGAGGAGGCATGATATAAACTAAACGTTTTGCACACATACTTTTGCCACTTCCTGGACTTCCTTCAAAAAGTATATTATGCATTCCAAGCGCAGCAATCATACAAGCTTTTTTAGCTTTTTCCTGCCCTTTTACATCTTTAAAATCTAAATCAAATTGATTATTAGGGATAAAAATTTCATCATTAATTTTTAAAGGATTACTAAATAAAGGATGATTTTGTAAAAATTTAAATTTTTCATAATTTTTTTCTTTGAAAAATTCAATCGCCTCATTTAAATTTTCAAGTCCATAAATTTCTAAGTTAGGGATCATAGAAGCTTTTAAAGCTATGCTTTTTGGCGCAACGACTTTGGCATGATTGATTTTAGCGGATAAAAACAAAAGAAGAGAAAAGAGTTCATTTGTGCTTTTTATACTTCCATCAAGCCCCAATTCTCCCACTACAAAAAAATCGTCCAATTCTTCATTTTGAAGTAAAATAAGTACAGCAATAGCTAAATCAAAATGTGACCCTCTTTTAGGGATTCCCGATGGGCTTAGATTGATAGTAATTTTTTTAGCTGGAAATACAAAATCACAACTTAAAAGCGTCGCTTTTATACGCTCAACACTTTCTTTTATCACTGTATTTGCAAGCCCTACTATGCTTAAATTAGGCAAGCCTCTTGTAAAAGTTGATTCTACATCAATAATATCTAAATTTTCATCATAACTGATGCATTTTAACTTTTTCATTTAGCTTTTTTTTGATTTTTCAATTTCTTTTTAAAATCCTTATCAAATTTTTGCCTTTTTAAAAAAGAAATTTTTTCTATAAACAAATGCCCATTTAAATGGTCATTTTCATGCTGAATAGCTACAGCTAAAAAATCTTTAGCTTCTAATTCTTTATGTTCTCCAAAACGATCTTGATACTTTAACAAAATATGATTATAGCGTCGCACCTCTTCAAAAAAATCAGGAATACTCAAACAACCTTCAGTATAAATGATCGTTTCTTCACTTAAAGGGATAATTTCAGGATTAATGATTTCAAGCAAATCTTCTTTTTTCTGCTCTCCATTTTCATCTACAATATTAACCAATAAGGCTCTTAAAGGGATATCAACCTGTATAGCGGCCAAACCCACTCCTTGACTTGCGATCATCGTTTCATACATATCATCAAGCAAATCATGTAAATTTGAGTCAAATTCCACAACAGGTTCTGATTCTAAAAATAATCTAGGATTAGGATAAGTAATAATCTTTCTAATCATAAAATTTCATCACCTTAAATTATTTAAAACTTTTTTCTAAAACCTTATCGATTAAACCATACTCTTTAGCTTCTTGCGCTGACATGAAAAAATCTCTTTCTGTGTCTTTGGCGATTTTAGCAACTTTTTGCTTAGTATTTTTAGCCAAAATATCATTAAGTATAGTCTTAAGTCTTAAAATTTCTTTAGCTTGAATTTCTATATCTGTTGCTTGTCCTCTAGCACCACCTAAAGGTTGATGGATCATGATTCTTGAATTTGGCAATGCAAAACGTTTGCCTTCTGTGCCACAACTTAATAAAAACGCCCCCATAGAAGCTGCTTGACCTATGCAAATAGTACAAACATCTGGCTTAATATAATTCATAGTATCATAAATACTAAAACCGCTTGTGATCACTCCACCTGGAGAATTAATATAAAGATAAATATCTTTTTGTGGATCTTCAGCCTCCAAAAAAAGAAGTTGGGCTACAATTGAAGCGGCAAGATCATCATGAATTTCACCGCTAAGCATAACAATTCTATCTTTTAAAAGTCTAGAATAAATATCATAACTTCTTTCCCCGCGACTTGATTTTTCAATGACATAAGGAATAACCATTATTTATCCTCTTTTTGTTTTTTACTTGATTTTTCTGTTTTTGGCATAAAAATATCATTGAAAAGTTTTTCTTCGATTAAAGCCATTTTTACAGCTGGCAAAGCTCCTTGTTTTTTATAATTATCCAAATGTTCTTTTGGGTTCATTCCATAGCGATATGCTTCAAAATAAATCGCTTGAACAAGCTCTTGATCACTTACTTCTATTTTGCGAATTTTTGCAAGTTCATCAATAATAAAAGTTAATTTTACGCTTTTTTGCGCTTCTTCTTTAAAAGAATCGCGTTTTTGTTGATATTTTTCTTTATCAGCCTTAATCTCTTCAATTTCTTTTTCACTAAAAGTATTAAATGCTGCACGGAATTGCATATCTGTTTCTTGCTCTACTATACCGCGTGGCAAATCAAAATTATATTCTGCAATTAAAGCATCTGCGAATTTAGCCTTTAGCTCATCATTTACGAGTTTAAATAATTTTTCATTTTTAATTTGCTCTTTTAATTTCTCTTCTAAAAGCTCTATACTTGGTTTTTCTTCATTTGGTAGAAGTTTTTTAACCATTTCTTCATCGAGTTCTGGCATTTTAAGTTCTTGAATTTCATGAAGTCTTACTTTAAACACTGCATCTTTTCCTGCCAAATGAGGAGCTCCGTATTCTTTAGGAAAAGTAACATTGATATCTTTTTCTTCTCCTATTTTCATTCCTATCATGCCTTCTTCAAAACCTGGTATAAATTGCTTAGATCCTATTTCTAAAATATAATTTTCAGCTTTTCCACCATCAAAAGGTTTTTCATCTACAAAACCTTCAAAATCAAATTTAGCAAAATCTCCCTCTTTTAAAGCTCTTTTTGTTTTAATAGCTTCAGGGGTTGCAAATCTTTTTAATAATTCTTCTTTTTTCTCATCAATTTCTTTTTTTGTAACTTTAGGAGTTTGATACTCTGGAATAAGTTTTTCATAACCATCTAGCTTAAGTTCTGGTTTGAAAGAAAGTGCCAATTCTGCAATTATCTCTCCATTCTGGCGATCAAATTTTTCAAAATAAGGCTCGCCAACAAGCTCTTTTGCCTCTTTTTTTAATTCTTTTAAAGCATTATCTACAGCAGATTTAAAAAGATTTTGTTCTGCATCTTGAGTCAATTCTTTTTCATATCTTTTAAGCACAGCTGCGACTGGAACTTTTCCAGGTCTAAAACCATCCATTTTTATATTTTTAGAAGCTTTTTTTGCCAAATTTTCTACTTCATTTTTAATCATTCCCGAAGGAATTTTTACACTAGCAGTCGCATTTACAGAATCTAATTGCTTTGCTTTTACTTCCATGATTATTTTTCCTTATAAAATAAAATTTAGCTTTAATAATAGCAAATTTTTCCTTATTACTTGCATAAAATTTTAAAGCAATTTATGATAAAATGACAAAAATCAAAAACTGCTTATGGAGATAATTTTGCAAAAAGAGTTTGAAAAATGTATAACAACTATACTTGAATCCATAGGAGAAAATCCAAATAGAGAAGGATTGCTAAAAACTCCTAATCGCGTTTTCAAGGCTTTTCAATTTTTAACTAAAGGCTATAATGAAAATATTAAAGATGTTTTAAATGACGCCTTATTTCAAAGCTCTAACAATGAAATGGTTTTAGTCCGCGATATCGAATTTTATAGTCTTTGCGAACATCATCTTTTGCCATTTTTTGGACGCGTCCATGTAGCTTATATTCCCGATCAAAAAGTCGTGGGCTTGAGTAAAATTCCTCGTCTTGTAGAAGTTTTTGCGAGGCGTTTGCAAATTCAAGAACAACTTACAGAGCAAATTGCTGATGCACTCATGGAAAATGTTAATGCAAAAGGAGTAGGCGTTGTCATAGAAGCACGTCATATGTGCGTAGAAATGCGTGGGGTTCAAAAGGTTAATTCCACTACCTCTACTTCGGCTCTTAGAGGGTTATTCTTAAAAAATGAAAAAACACGTAAAGAATTTTTTGAGCTTATCAATTCCCCTAAACAGGTTCGTTTTTAATGAATTTAGAAAAACTTCGCTCCAAACTCGGTAAAGAAAATTTAAGTGCTGTTTTTGGAGAGATTACAAAAATATCAGCTACAAGTATAGAAATTCGCGGACTTAAAACAGGAGTTGGCGATATCGTTAAACTTGTTTCCAATGAAAATCCAAATTTAAATACTTTAGCTATGGTTGTAGAAATAAAAGAGCAATTTAGCTATCTAAGTCCTTTTAGCTTTATAGAAGGTTTTAAGATCGGAGATCGTGCTTTTATCAGCGATGCTGGGATGCAAATAGGAGTGAGTGATGAGCTTTTGGGACGAGTGGTTGATCCTTTTATGCGCCCTAAAGATGGGAAAGCTCCTATTGAAGTGAGTAAATACATGCCCATCATGCGCGCTCCTATTGATGCGATGAAAAGGGGGCTGATCGAAGAAGTTTTTCCTGTAGGTGTTAAAACTATTGATGCTTTATTAACTTGCGGAGTAGGACAAAAATTAGGTATTTTTGCAGGAAGTGGGGTAGGAAAATCTACCCTTATGGGAATGATAGTTAAAAATTCAAAAGCACCTATAAAAGTAGTGGCCCTAATCGGCGAAAGAGGGCGTGAAATCCCCGAATTTATACAAAAAAATTTAGGTGGAAAACTTGACGATACAGTCATCATTGTAGCAACAAGCGATGATAGCGCTTTAATGCGTAAATATGGTGCGTTTTGTGCGATGAGTGTAGCAGAATATTTCAAAGAACAAGGCAAAGATGTTCTTTTTATCATGGATAGTGTAACGCGTTTTGCTATGGCTCAAAGAGAAATAGGACTTGCCCTTGGCGAACCTCCTACGACCAAAGGATATCCTCCTAGCGTTTTAAGTCTTTTGCCTCAACTCATGGAAAGAACTGGAAAAGAAGAAGGAAAAGGAACTATTACAGCATTTTTTACCGTGCTTGTTGATGGCGATGATATGAGTGATCCAATCGCTGATCAAAGTAGATCTATTTTAGATGGACACATAGTTTTAAGCAGAGAACTTACTGATTTTGGAATTTATCCACCTATTAATATACAAAATTCAGCTTCAAGGGTTATGGGAGATATCATTACACCCGAACACAAACTCTTAGCAAGAAAATTTAAAAGACTTAATTCTTTATTAAAAGAAAATGAGGTTTTACTCCGCATTGGTGCTTACCAAAAAGGAAGCGATAGAGAGCTTGATGAGGCTATCGCTAAAAAAGATTTTATGCAAAAATTTTTAGGGCAAAATCCTGAAGAAAGTTTTGAATTTGATGAAACCATAAAACTTTTAGAACAAATCGATTCCACTCCTCAACCCACAAATGCAGGTAGCATGAATGCCGTTTTACCAAATCCAAACCAATCTTAATCATATAAGTCTTATTTTTATT